>DASXRA010000389.1:0-4420 GCA_036506855.1 Jatrophihabitantaceae bacterium | reverse complement strand
CGAGCGAACCGTCGCCGACTACCTGCTCGGCGAGGTCCTCGCCAGCCAGCCACGCGAAGTGCGCGAACTGCTGCTGCGCACCTGCATCCTCGAGCGTGTCAACGGCCCGCTCGCCGATCTGCTGACCGGCAGAAGCGACGGCGCCCGGCTGCTGCACGATCTCGAAGAGGCGAACGCCTTTGTTGTCGCTGTCGACGTCGCGCGCTCATGGTTTCGCTATCACCACCTGCTGACCGACCTCCTGCGCCTGGAATTGCGGCGCGAGGCACCAGCGGAGATTCCACGGCTGCACCGCCTCGCGGCGGGCTGGTACGGCGAGCACGGGCACGTCGTCGATGCCATCCGGCACGCGCAGCTAGGCGAGGACTGGGAGCTCGCGACCGAGTTGCTCGGCAGGCACTGGGTGCACCTCGTCCTCGACGGCGAGGAGGAAACCGTCGCCTCGCTGCTGGGTGGTTTCCCGCCGGACCTGGCCGAGACCGACGCCGAGGTCGCGACGATCTCCGCCGCAGGCCGGCTGGCCGAGTCCCGTTGGCGGGAGGCCGACGCATCGCTCGCAGCCGCGGGACGCGCGATGGCTCATGTGCCGTCCGAGCGCCGTCAGCGCGCTGAGACGGCACTGGCCACCGTGCAACTGTTTCGCGCCCGGCGGCTCGGGGATCTGGAGTCCGTCGTCGACGCGACGAGCTCGATGCTGCACACGGACGCGCCGGTGGAACTGCGGGCGCTCGCGCTGTTGAACTTGGGCATCGCCGAGAACTGGACAATGCGCCTGGCGGAGTCCGAAGCGCATCTTGTGCAGGGACTGGCGCTCGGCCGGGAGATCGGCCGTCCGTACCTGGAGGTGGGTTGCCTCGCGGCGCTTGGCGTAGTGGCAAATCTGACCCAACGTCTCGGCATGGCCGAGGACATGCTCCGCCAGGCGATCGCAGTTGCCGATCGAGTGGGCTGGACGACCCATCCGATCATCGGCGTCGCGTATCTGACACTCGGCGCGGTGCTGATCGATCGCGGGCTACTCAGCGAGGGTGAACTGTGGCTACAACGCGCCGATCCGATCCTGGCCCGTGCGCCGGAGCCGGCGGCGAGTGTCGGCCTGCATCATGCGCAGGGGATGCTCGAGATGTGCCGCGGCCGGTTCGCCGAAGCCCTGGCCGCTTTCCATGCGGCTGAGCGGATGACCGAGCAGCTGCGCGCACTGCATTTCCTGGAAGTCGTCGCGCGCCAATGGCAATTGCGGGCACAGCTACGCATGGGCGATCCGGACCCCGCACGGGCCGCGCTCGCCGAGGCCCGCGCGGCCGGACCGCTCAACGCTCTGTCGTGCAGTCTGGACGCGCACCTGCAGCTGATCGCAGATGACCCGAACGCCGCCGCGGAGGCCGTCGCACCCGTGCTCGCCGGAGCCGCGTTCGCCTTCCATGTCAACCCGGTGATCGAGGCCCTGCTTCTCGACGGGCTCGCCCGCACTCGACTCGGAGAGCACGCCGCCGCCGAGCAAAGCGTGGAACGCGCACTCGAACTCGCCGAGCCGCAGGGTCACGTATGGATCGTGCTCACTGTTCCGGGCGTGCGGGCGCTGCTCGAGGCTCATCCGCTTCATCGAACGGCGCACGGCGCCTATCTCAAGATGCTGCTCGACCACGTCGCCGGTATTGAGCCGGCCGCCGGACCCGCGCCACGCGAACCGCTCGAGCCATTGAGCGAGCGCGAACTCGCGGTGCTGCGCCTGCTGCCGACCAACCTGTCTGCCGGTGAGATGGGAAACGAGCTGTTCCTGTCGGTGCACACCGTGAAGACCCACATGCGCAAGCTCTACGCGAAACTCGACGCGCACACCCGCGGCGAGGCCGTGCAGCGCGGTCGGTCTCTGGGGCTGCTCGCGCCCGTCCGGCGCAGTCGCTGACCGTCACACACATCGTGTGATCCCGCGTCATCCGGATGCGGCCGACGCTGACGTCCGTGAAACCAACGCAGTACGAGATCACCATCCGCGGCCGGCTGAGCGGCGCGGTGATCGCGGCGTTCGACGGCCTGATGGTGACGTCCTCGGCCGCGGACACCGTCCTCCGCGGCGACATCGTTGACCAGGCCGCTCTGTACGGCGTGCTCGAGCGCATCGAATCGCTCGGGCTCGAACTGCTCGACGTCCGCAGAACCTGAACCCCAACCCCTCTCGAAGGAATCCCATGTCATCCCTGCTCAGGCGCATCGCCACCGTCGCCGCCCGACATCGAGCGCTCGTCATCGGTGCGTGGCTCGCCGTCCTCATCGGCTTGGTCTTCGCCAGCCACGCAGCGGGCACCAAGTACTCCAGCACCGTCACGGTCTCCGGATCGGACAGCGCAGCCGCAACCGACATCATGAGCCGGTCGTTCTCCGCGCAGCTCTCCGACGCCAGCCCGATCGTCTACCACACAGACCACGGCACGCTGACCGACGACAAGCATCGCGTCGTCGTCCAGGCGTCGCTGCAGGCGCTCTCGGAACAGCCCGACGTCGCCGGCGTCGCGAACCCGCTGGACAAGAACAGCACCACAATGTCCAAGGACGGCCGAACCGCCTACGCGAGCGTCGTGCCGACCAAGGCGCTCGGCGACCTGTCCGTCGAGCAGGCGCAGGCCATCCTCGACACCGCAGCCGCACCCGCGAAGGGCACCGACGTCCAGGTCGAAGCCGGCGGCCAGCTCGGCACCAAGATCTCCAGACCCGCCACGGAAATCAGCGAGATCGTCGGCATCTGCGCCGCCATGCTGATCCTCATCCTGGTCTTCGGGACGATCACCGCCATGCTGCTGCCGATCGCTGTCGCGCTCTTCGGGCTGGTCTGCGGGTTGAGCATCGTGTCGCTACTCGGCCACGTCCTGTCCGTGCCGGACGTTGCTCCGACAGTGGCCACGATGATCGGCCTAGGCGTCGGCATCGACTACTCGTTGTTCATCGTCACCCGCGCCCGCTCGGCCCGGCACCGAGGCAAGACCATCTCGGACGCGATCGGCCACGCCGCCGCGACGTCGGGCAGCGCCGTCGCGTTCGCCGGCGGCACGGTCGTGATCGCCTTGCTCGCCCTGGCGGTGTCCGGCCTGTCGTTCATCACGGTGCTCGGCCAGGCTGCCGCGATCGTGGTCGTCGTCGCTGTGCTCGCCTCGATGACGCTGCTTCCGGCGCTGCTCAGCCTTTGCGGTGACGGCATCGAGCGGCTCCGCGTCGGCCGCGACCGGCGTCCGACCCTCGGCCACAGCGCGATGTGGCAGCGCTTCGGGCAGCGGTTGGCCCGCCGGCCGCGCTTGTTCGCCGTCACGTCGATCGTGCTGCTGATTGCGCTTGCCGCACCTGTGCTCAAGCTCGGCCTAGGGCTCGCCGACCAGTCCAGCGCGCCGAAGTCGACCACCTCGCGACAGGCCTACGACCTGCTGACCGACAGCTTCGGCCCCGGCGCCAACGGCCCGCTCGTTGTTGCTGTCGACCTGGGCGCGCAGCAGGCCGCCGGCTCGGACGACCCCCGCCTGGTCAAACTGCGCGACGGCCTCGCCGCCACGGGAGGCGCGCAAGCCGTAAGTGCCCCGCAGATCGCCAAGGACGGCACTGCCGCCCTGATCAACGTGGTCCCCGACGGCTCGCCCACGTCGAGCACCACCAGTCATCTCGTCGACGACGTGCGCGACTCGGTGATACCCGCATCCGGCGTGGACGCCCACGTCGGTGGCTCGACAGCGCAGCAACTCGACCTCGCCCACCTCATCGCGAAACGCCTGCCGCTGATCATCGCGGTGGTCGTCGCGTTGAGCATGCTGCTACTGCTCATCGCGTTCCGGTCGGCGATCGCTCCACTGCAAGCCGCCTTCGTGAACCTGCTCGCGGTCGGCGCCGCCTACGGCATCGTCACCGCCGTCTTCCAGGACGGCTTCGGAGCGACCGGGATCGGCTTGAGCGGCGCGATCCCGATCGTCTCCTACGTGCCGATGATGATGTTCGCCATCTTGTTCGGGCTGTCCATGGACTATCAGGTGTTCCTGCTGAGCCGGGTACGCGAAGAGATCGACGCCGGCAAGTCCGCACGCCGTGCGGTCATCGACGGCCTCGCCGGCACGGGCAAGGTGATCGCCTCGGCCGCGGCAATCATGGTCGCGGTATTCGCCAGCTTCATCCTCAACGGCGACCCCACTGTCAAGGAGTTCGGCGTCGGGCTCGCCTCGGCGATCCTCATCGCCGGCGCCATGGTGTGCATCCTCCTGCCGGCAGTGATGCTGCTCATGGGCAAGCGCACCTGGTGGCTACCGCGCTGGCTGAACCGCATGCTCCCCGACATCAGCATCGAAGGGGAGCCCGAGGAGGCGCCAGTCGTGGCCGAACGCGAACCGCAGCTCGTGTGACATCGCCGCATCCGTCGTGGGGGGCCGGCCCGGCGCCGGCCCCCCAC
>DASXRA010000388.1:0-12092 GCA_036506855.1 Jatrophihabitantaceae bacterium | reverse complement strand
CGACCTCCGCGGCCGCGGCCATCCACCGCGGTGACTCGATGCCGAAGACGTGCGCGGCGGTGTCGAGTGGCGGGTGGTAGCCGTACACCAGCCGCGGCCCGGCGCGAAGCGCCCGCAGCACCTGCTCGGCAAGGGCGTCGGGGTCGGCGGCGCCCACGAATTCGACGTCGCCGTATGCCGCGACGGTCAGCCCGCTGCCTTCGTACTCCGGCCGCGACACGGTGGTTACCGGTATGCCGGCGGACGCGGCGAGCGTGAAGAGGCTGGGCACCGGCTGCCAGGTGCGCGGGTCCGGATCGTCGCGCCAGTCGACGTGGTTCAGCACCCGCTCGGTGCCCGGCACGTTGAGGGTGAAGCCGAGCACGCCGTGCGCACCGGGCGCAACGCCCGTGCCCAGCGAGACGAGACTTGTCGGCGTGGTCGACGGGAAACCCGACGCGAGTTCGAGCATCGTGCCGAGCCGCCCGTCCACCACGTCGGCCAGCACCGGGGCGACGGGGCGGGCCAGCGGAAGCAGGTGGTAGCCGAGGCCGTCGACGAGCAACATGGCGATCCGGCGGACGCCGTCGAGCGCGTCGCGGAGCCCGAGCCGATCAGGCGATCCCGGCAGGCCGAGCGCTGCCAGGGCGCTCGGCAGCACGCCGGCCAGGGTCGGACGGCTGCCGGTGACTGCCATCGACTAACGCTCCACCGGCACGTTGCGACGCCTGCGCGTCCAACGTGCCTGCGCGAGAAGCACGAGGTATGCCGCCAGCACGATGCCGACGAGGTTGATCGCCAGCTGGGCGGCCGAGCCGAGTGCCTCGTGGTAGAGCCCGAGAACGGCAGCGACTGCCGCGTTTCCTGCCGCCGGGATGGTGGTCACTGAAATGAACACGCCGACCAGCACCGCCGACCTGTTGGACGTGAGCGAGAGCGTTCCGGCTGCACCGGCGAGCAGTGCCGTGATGACCGACAGGGCGCCCGGGTGGTAGATGAACTCGGTCTGCCGGTGACCTAGTAGGTCCGAGGCGTGCACGAGACCGGCAGCGCGGCCGAGCGCCGTCGCGCCGGCCGCCACGAGCAACGCGAGGGGAAAGCCTACGGCGAGCGCGAGCGCCGCCCGGCGCACCGCCTTCATCCGGCCGCGCAGCAGGCCGACGGCGACTCCGGCCAACGGCCCGAACTCAGGCCCGACGACCATCGCGCCGACGATGGTCACCGGCGAGTCGGTGACCACGCCGATCGCGGCCAGCAGCGTCGCGAGCACCATGAAGGCGACGAAGGTCCAGGTCAGTGTGGAGTCCTCGCCGGTGCGTGCGACGATCTCGTCCCAGATCACGGCGTCGGCACCCTCGCCCGGTGCGTCCCGCTCGGCCCGCTGCACCGAATCGCCGAGGGCGGTGTCGACGGACGCGAGGCTGACCGACCCGCGCTCAGTGACGCGAGCCGCCGCAACTTCGTGAGCACGGCCGGAACGGACTCGCGCGCGAGGTCGGCGAAGATGAGATCCCCCGGCGGTTCCCGAGCGGCGCAGACCACGGCGATGTTCGTGGCACCCGGCTCGCCATGCAGGACGCCCAGCACGTCGTCGGTGGTGCCGGTGGGGGCGACAGCCCGCAGATGGATCATGCCCACGACGGCTACCCGGCTTCGAGCAGTGCGGCGAGATCGTCCACGGTCAGCCCGACGAGGCTCGCGCGGACGATGCGGGTGGGCGCCGCCTCGATCGGCACCTCGCTCGGCACGGCGAGCACCAGGCATCCGGCGGCTTCGGCCGACGCGACGCCCAGCGGCGAATCCTCGATGGCGACGCAGTGCCGCGGGTCCGCGCCGAGCAACCCTGCCGCGACGAGATAGGGGTCGGGCGCCGGTTTGGGATGCGCGACCTCGTCCCCGCAGACCGTCGCCTTGAAATGCGCGCGGCCGATCACGTCGAGGGCGATCTCGGTGAGCCGCCGGTGCGTCGAGGTGACCAGCGCGGCGGGCACCCCGGCTTCGGTGACGGACTCGAGCAACTCCTCGGCACCCGGGCGCCAGACCAGGTCGGTGCGGAACAGCTCGGCGGTGCGCTCGGTCAGGAAGCAGCCGCTGCTCTCCGGATCGGCGTCGATGCCGAGATCGTCGTGCAGGATCGTGATGGACCGCGCGAGGCTGGAGCCGACCATCCGCCGCCGCGCTGCGTCGGACAGCTCCCCGCCGAGATAGTGCGCGAGGTCGTCGAGGGCGACGTCCCAGACCTTCTCCGAGTCCAGCAGCGTGCCGTCCATGTCGAAGAGGACGGCGGCCGGCACGCTCACGTGTTGAAGTACTTCGCCTCGGGATGGTGCACGACGATCGCGTCGGTCGACTGCTCCGGGTGCAGCTGGAACTCGTCGGACAGTTCCACGTTGATCCGCTCGGGGCGCAGCAGCCCGACGATCTTCGCGCGGTCCTCGAGATCGGGGCAGGCGCCGTAGCCGAGCGAGTACCGGGCACCCCGGTAGCCGAGCTTGAAGAACTCCTCGACGTCGGCGGGGTCGTCGGCAGCGGCCGGCTTGCCTTCGGGCAGGATCAGTTCCTGACGGATTCGGCGGTGCCAGTACTCCGCGAGCGCCTCGGTGAGTTGCACGGACAGCCCGTGCGCCTCGAGGTAGTCGCGGTACGCGTTGGCCTCGAACAGCTGGTGGGTGAACTGGCTGATCTTGTCGCCGACCGTGACGACGGTGAATGCGACGACGTCGGTCTGGCCGGAGTCCTCGGCCCGGAAGAAGTCGGCGAGGCACAGGCGCCGCTCGCGCCGCTGCCGCGGGAACGTGAACCGCGTCCGCTCTGTCCTGCCAGTGCCGCCTACTGATTCATTCAGGACGATCAGGTCGTCGCCCTTGCTGACGCAGGGGAAGTATCCGTAGACGACGGCCGCTTCGAGCACGCCCTCGGTCTGGAACCGGTCGAGCCAGTAGCGCAGCCGGGGCCGGCCGTCGGTCTCGACGAGCTCCTCGTAGGACGGTCCCTTACCGCCGCGCGCGCCGCGCAGGCCCCACTGGCCCATGAACGTCGCCCGCTCGTCGAGCAGCGACGCGTAGTCGGCCAGCGCGATGCCCTTGACGACGCGGTCGCCCCAGAACGGTGGCGTGGGGATGGGGTTGTCGGTCGCGACGTCCGAGCGTGACGGCACCTCTTCGGCGGCCTCGGCCGCGCGCCGCTGCTCGGCGATCCTCAGCGACCGTTCGCGGCGGGCCTTGCGCTCGGCCAGCTTGCGGGCCTCGTCCTCGGACAGCTTGGCGTCCGGTGGCCCGTCCGGCGTGGTGGCCACTCCGCCGCGGCGCACCGCCATCAGCGCGTCCATGAGTCGCAGCCCCTCGAACGCGTCGCGGGCGTAGCGGACGTCGCCCTCGAACAGCTCGGCGAGATCCTGCTCGACGTAGCCACGGGTGAGCGCGGCGCCGCCGAGCACGACGGGGTACCGCTCAGCGATCCCCCGCGTGTTCATCTCCTGCAGGTTCTCCTTCATGATCACCGTGCTCTTGACGAGCAGCCCGGACATGCCGATGACGTCGGCGGCGTGCTCGTCGGCGGCTTCGAGGATCGCGTTGATCGGCTGCTTGATCCCGATGTTGACGACGGTGTAACCGTTGTTCGACAAGATGATGTCGACGAGGTTCTTGCCGATGTCGTGGACGTCGCCCTTGACGGTCGCGAGCACGATCGTGCCCTTGCCGACGGTGCCGCCAGTGTCGGACTTCACCTTGTCCATATGAGGCTCGAGGTAGGCGACGGCCGCCTTCATGACCTCGGCCGACTGCAGCACGAACGGCAGTTGCATCTCGCCGGACCCGAACAGGTCGCCGACGGTCTTCATCCCCGACAGCAGCGTTTCGTTGATGATCTCCAGAGCGGGGCGGGCCAGCAAGGCTTCGTCCAGGTCGGCCTCTAGGCCGTTGCGCTCACCGTCGATGATGCGCCGTTGCAGCCGCTCGTCCAGCGGTAGCAACGCAAGCTCTTCGGCACGCGAGGCCGCCGACGACTGCGCCGACATGCCCTCGAACAGGCGAAGGAACTGCTGCAGCGGGTCGTACGCTGACTCTCCGCCTCCGGCGGGCCTTCGCCGGTCGTACACCAGGTCCAACGCGACCTTGCGCTGCTTGTCCGGGATCTTCGACATCGGCAGGATCTTGGACGCGTGCACGATAGCGGAGTCCAGGCCGGCCTCGACGCACTCGTGCAGGAACACCGAGTTGAGCACTTGGCGCGCGGCCGGGTTGAGCCCGAACGACACGTTCGACAGACCCAGCGTGGTCTGCACGTCCGGATGCATCTGCTTGAGCTGCCGGATGCCCTCGATCGTCTCGATGCCGTCGCGGCGGCTCTCCTCCTGGCCGGTGGCGAGGGTGAACGTCAGGCAGTCGACCAGGATGTCGCCCTCGCTCATTCCCCACTGCTCGGTCAGCGTGGTGATCAGGCGGTGCGCGATCGCGACCTTCTTCTCGGCGGTACGTGCCTGGCCTTCCTCGTCGATCGTCAGCGCGATCACGGCGGCGCCGTGCTCGCGGATGATCGGCATGACGCGGGCGAAGCGGCTCTCCGGTCCCTCGCCGTCTTCGAAGTTGACCGAGTTGATCACCGAGCGGCCGCCGAGCATCTCCAGGCCGGACTCGATGACCTGCGGCTCGGTGGAGTCCAGCACGATCGGCAGCGTGGACGCCGTGGCGAAACGGCCGGCGACCTCGCGCATGTCGAGCACGCCGTCGCGTCCGACGTAGTCGACACAGACGTCGAGCAGGTGCGAGCCGTCGCGGATCTGCGCGCGGGCGATCTCGATGCAGGCGCCGTAGTCGGCAGCCAGCATTGCCTCGCGGAATGCCTTGGAACCATTGGCATTCGTGCGCTCGCCGATCATCAGCACGCTGGCGTCCTGGCGGAACGGCACCGACTGGTACAGCGACGCAGCCGCCGGCTCGAGACTCGCCGGGCGAGCCGGCGGCGAGAGCGACTCGACCGCCGCGACCACGGCACTGATGTGTTCCGGCGTCGTACCGCAGCAGCCGCCGACCAGCGCCGCACCGAACTCGGTGACGAACGAGGACAGCGCCGTGGCGAGCTCGGCGGCGGTCAGTGGATACGTGGCGCCGTTCGGGCCGAGCTCGGGCAGCCCCGCATTCGGCATCACCGACAGCGGGCGACGCGAGTTGCGCGACAGGTAGCGCAGGTGCTCGCTCATCTCGGTCGGGCCGGTCGCGCAGTTGAGCCCGATCAGGTCGACGCCGAGCGGCTCGAGCGCGGTCAGCGCGGCACCGATCTCCGAGCCGAGCAGCATGGTTCCGGTCGTCTCGACGGTGACGTGCGCGATCAGCGGCAACGTCGCGCCGAGCGACGCCATCGCCCGCTTGGCGCCGACGATGGCCGACTTGGCTTGCAGCAGATCCTGGCAGGTCTCGACGATGATCGCGTCGGCGCCGCCCTCGATCATGCCGGCGACCTGCTCCTGGTACGCGTCGCGCAGAACCGTGTAGTGCACGTGCCCGAGCGTCGGCAGCTTGGTGCCAGGACCCACCGAGCCGAGCACCCACCGCGGACGGTCCGGGGTCGACCACCCGTCGGCGACCTCCTTGGCGAGCGTCGCGCCGGCGCGGGCCAGCTCGCGGATCCGGTCGACGATGTCATATTCGGCAAGATTCGCCCAGTTCGCGCCGAACGTGTTCGTCTCGACGGCGTCCGAGCCCGCCCGGAAGTAAGCATCGTGTACGCCGCGCACGACGTCCGGGCGGCTGACGTTGAGGATCTCGTTGCAGCCTTCCAGACCCTCGAAGTCGTCGAGGCTCAGGTCGGCGGCCTGCAACATCGTGCCCATCGCCCCGTCGGCGACGACGACGCGCTCGGCGAGCGTGTCGAGCAACGATGGGCGGGACGGGTTGCCTGGCATGAGGCAAGGCTACCCAGCAGCCACGACGGCAGGCGCGGGCCACGCATCGCCGGGCGAATGCCGTCGAACGGACGCGGCGCGGCTTTGAGCGTAACCGCGAAGCTTGCGGCGTCCCCGGTCGTAGGCTGGGCCAATGACGGAGTCCGCCGACGAAGACCAGCGAGCCGAGATCGAGTTCGAGGGCTGGCCGGAACTGACCGACGCAGTGCTCGTCGCGGCGTTCGAAGGTTGGAACGACGCGGGCGACGCGGCGACGGGGTCGATCGAGCACCTCGAACTCGTCTGGGACTCGCAGCCGCTCATGGCGATCGATCCGGACGAGTACTACGACTTCCAAGTGAATCGGCCAGCCGTCTCGATGGTCGACGGAGTGACCCGCCGGGTGTCGTGGCCGACCACACGGCTGTCGGTCTGCCGCCCGCCGGGCGCGGCCTTCGATCTGGTGCTGGTGCGCGGCATCGAGCCGAACATGCGGTGGCGAGCCTTCTGTGACGAGCTGCTCGACGTGATCCGTGCGCTGGACGTCCGCGTGGTGGTCACGCTCGGCGCGCTGCTGTCCGACACGCCGCACACCCGGGCCACGTCGGTCACCGGCACGTCCTACGACCAGGCGTCGGCGGTCAAGTACGGCCTGGAGAAGTCGCGGTACGAAGGGCCGACCGGCATCGTCGGCGTGCTGCAGGACGCCTGCGTCGCGGCCGGCATCCCGGCGATCTCGTTCTGGGCCGGCGTGCCGCACTATGTGTCGCAGCCGCCCAACCCGAAGGCCACCATCGCGCTGCTGCACAGCGTCGAGGAGGTGCTCGACGTGCCCGTGCCGCTGGCCGAACTCCCCCAGCAGGCCGACGAGTGGCAGAAGCTCGTCGACGAGATGGCCGCCGAGGACGACGAGGTCACCGAGTACATCCGCAACCTCGAGCAGCGCGACGACGAGATCGACCGCGGCGAGATGGGCGCCACGTCAGGTGACGCGATCGCGCGCGAGTTCGAGCGGTACCTGCGCCGGCGCGACCGCGGCCACGGCTTCGGTTCCGGCAGCGGGCACGGCCCGACCGTCGGCTGAGCGATCACCTGTAGATCGCGTCTAGCCGCCGGGCGCGCCGCGGATCGCTCAGCACGTCGCTCGAGTCGGCAAACTGGTCGACCGAACCGACCAGTGGCAAGCCTCGAAGCGTCGGGTCGGCGACCCGCGCCAGGCATGCGTCGGCGAACCGGTCCGCGGACAGCACCCGGAACGGGCGTTCGTGAAACTGGCGCACCTCCGGCTCGACCGCGTCAGTCACGCCCCGCTCGTTGTGCTTGCGCGCGACGAGCTCGTAAGCGTCGGCGAGCTCCTGCTCGCGCGCCTCGCAGCGGTCGGCGCTGAGCACGCGATCCAGCGACGGCGCGAGGTCGGGGTAGACGCGCAGCTGCCGGAACGCCGTGCCCAGCCACTTGGAGTACGGGCAGTACTCCCGCTCCATCAGCAAGCAGAGCCGGATCAGGTCGCGCACGAGCCGGGCGGCGATCAGGCGCGAGCCCAGCTCGTCGCCGACCTCCGCCGCCCGGCCGACGAAAGCTTCCTCCTGCGCGACCCGATGCCAGCACGACGCGAGCAGCCACAGCCACACGTCGCGCGGATACCACCGCAGGTCGGTGCGAAGGGTTGCGAGCTCGCCCCGCGGATCGGCGTAGACCGCGCCGCGCACGACGCCGAGGATCCGCTGCTGCGGCAGCAACAGCCAGTCGACCGGTCCGAGGCCGGCTCTCGGGTCGACGCCGAGCTGCCCGTCAAGCCACGTGCCAAGCGTCACCGTCTCGACTCGGTGCTCGACCGGGAGGCCGTCCCAGCCGTAACGGATCGGCCAGTCACCGAAACTCTCTGGCAGCCCCGCGTCGACGGCGGCGCGCGCGGCCGACACGTCGGCGTCCGCCACGAAGATCTGCATCCGCGGTCCCCAGCCGTGGTCGGTCGAGCGAACGGTGTCGACGCCGAGAACGTCCGATCCCCACCCGAGCAACGCCGCCGCGCGAGGCCAGGGCCGGACGAGCGGCTCGACGACATCGTCGTAGAAGCGCGCGTCGAGCTCGAGGCCCGAGATGAATTGCGGTCGCGACATCCTGCGTAGCATGCTCACCGACCGGTACGGTGCCCAGCGAATTGGCAGGCATCGGCCGAGACGAGCCAGGTCGGCGTGCTCGGTTTAGACTGCCCTTCGCCGCATTTGTTCCGATCAAGCCAGCTGGGGTTGACGCGTCGATGATGTCCGTTCAGTGGGGCTCCGCCACCGACCCTGGACGGGTGCGTGAGACAAACGAGGACAGCTACCTGGTGGCGCCGAACCTGTTCGTCGTGGCCGACGGAATGGGTGGGCACGCGGCGGGCGAGGTTGCCAGCGCGATCGCGGTCGGCGAGTTCCGGGCGCTGGCCGAACGGCCCGAACTGCGCACCGAGGAGATCGCCGAGGCGATCAGCCGCGCCAACCGGCAGATCCTGCACAGCGGCGCGCAGCATCACACCCGCGCCGGCATGGGCACGACCCTGGCCGGCCTGGGCGTCGTCCGGGCCGGCGGCTCGGCGCACTGGGCGGTGTTCAACGTCGGCGACTCGCGCGTCTACCACTACGTGCACGGCGAACTGCACCAGGTCAGCGTCGATCACTCCGAGGTGCAGGATCTGATCACCGCCGGCTACATCACGCCCGACGAGGCCAAGACGCACCCGGACCGCAATGTCGTGACCCGCTCGCTCGGCACCGAGCCCGCGCCCGTCCCGGACATGTGGGTGTTCCCGCCGATCGCCGGCGAACGGTTCCTGATCTGCTCGGACGGGTTGTCCCGCGAACTCGAGGACGCCGAGATCGAGGCGATCCTGCACGCTCAGCCGATCGCGCAGGAAGCCGCCACGACCCTGGTCGGCCAGGCCGTCGAGGCCGGTGGGCACGACAACATCACCGTGCTGGTGATCGACTTCGCCGGCAGCATGGCCGACGGGCTCTCCCATGAGATCGACGAGGACACCGCCCCGCGTACACATGGACTGGTGGGATTCTGAGCACCATGGCGCCCGAGTCCACTGCGCACTACACGCCCGGCACGTGGGTTGCCGTCGGCGCGGAGTCCGGGTGGCTGCTCGCCGACATCGACCCGTCCGACCCGATGGTGTTGCAGTGCTGGTCGCTGATCCGCGGCGGCGCGCCGATCGACGAGATCCTCGACGCCGTGCTGCAGCGCGGCCTGCGCGCAGTCAGCAGCTTCGCGCTGGTCCAGCTGTCCGGCGGCGGTCGCCGCGCCGTCGTGATCCGGGGCGCAGCCCGGGCCGACGTCACCGTTGACGGCGCCGATCACTCGCTGAGCGCTGAGGGTGTGTCGACGTGGCGCGAGGTCGAACTGCCGACCGGCACGACCGCGGTGCGCGTCAGCTCCGGCGACGGGCCGGCGGCGGACGGCGAGACGTCGCTGTCGCCGGGAGTCACGCTCGCGTCGAGCATCCGGTTTACGGTCGGGCCGGTGTCGGCCGGCGCGCCGCCGCCCGGTCCGCCGAGTCCGCTACCTGGTCCCCCGCCCGGTCCGCCGGGCCTGCCACCTGGCCCCCCTCCCGGCCCGCCGGGCCCGCCACCTGGTCCCCCTCCCGGCCCGCCGGGCCCGCCACCTGGTCCGCCGGACGCAGCGGAACCAGCCGAGGGAACGCCGGAGCCCGGCCTCATCCCATGGCTCGACGAGCCGCGAGGCGAGACGCCACCACCGCCGCCCGGCCCGTCCGCACCGGTGGGCATCCAGTTGCCGGTGGAGTTGCCACCGATGCCAATGCCGGCTCCACCCGCACCGACCGAACAGGTGCCGCCCCCACCACCGTCGTCCGAGCCGGAAGAGAACTCGATGCCCTGGCTGGCCGCGGTCAAGCCGCTCGAACCCGCGAGCGACGACGGCCCGCCCGGTCCCCAGCCACCTCCCGCCGAGGTGGCACCGCCACCCGGCGTGGTGGGTGGCGTCGGCATCGGCCTGGACGGTCCGCCCGGACCGATGCCTGGTCCGCCGCGCGACCCCGAGGTGAACGGCGAGCCGTGGTCGGGGCCCCCGCCGCGCGGGCAGGAACAGGATTCGGCCGACACGACGGTGAGCCGGGCCTCGCTCGGCGAGCTGGCGGGCCAACCTGGTCCGGCCGGCTCGATGGTGCAGGCGGTGCGCTGCCAGCACGGTCACCTCAGCCCGCCGATGGCCGTCTCGTGCCGGGTGTGCGGGTTCCCGCTGATGGGCCAGGCTCCGATCAACGTCGCGCGCCCGACGCTCGGCGTGCTGCGACTGTCGACCGGCGACGTCGTCCCGCTCGACCGCAGCGTGATCATGGGACGCAACCCGAAGGCCGACGGCGCGAACGAGGCCGAGCGCCCGCACGTCGTGCGGCTGCCGAGCCCCGGCCACGACATCTCGCGCACGCACGTCGAGATCCGGCTCGACGGCTGGCACGTCTTGCTCACCGACCTCAACTCGGTGAACGGCACGATCGTCACGCCGCCGTGGCAGGAGCCGCAGCGGCTGCGTCCGAACGAATCGGTACCGATCGAGCCGGGCACAGTGGTGAGCCTCGCCGACGAGGTGACGTTCCGGTACGAGGTGACGGGATGACGCATCGCCGGGCGTCGCTGACGTGAGCACGACAGGACGCACCGCGCAGCCGCCGGAGCTGCCCGGCCTGCTCTACATCGCGCCACTCGGCTCGGGTGGGTACTCCGACGTGTACCTCTACGAGCAGCAGATGCCGCGGATGAAGGTCGCGGTCAAGGTGCTCGCCGCGCACAGCCTGTCCCAGCATGCGCAGGCCCGGTTCAGTGCCGAGGCGAACGCGATGGCGCAGCTGGCCGACCACCCGCACATCGTCCAGGTGTTTCGCGCAGACATGGCCCCTGACGGCCGGCCGTTCCTGGTGATGAAGTACTACCCGCAGCCGAACCTGGCCCAGCGGGCGCGCGGCGAGCGCTTCTCGGTGCCGGACGTGCTGCGCATCGGCATCCAGGTCGCGAGTGCCGTCGAGGCGGCGCACCGCATCGGCATCCTGCATCGTGACATCAAGCCCGCGAACATCCTCACCGGCCAGTACGGCACGCTGGGCCTCACCGACTTCGGCATCGCGGCGACCAAGGCAGAGGCGGCGGCCGGCCAGACCGACGGTGTGTCGATCCCATGGGCGGCACCCGAGGTGCTGTTCAGCGCCGAGCGGGCAGACGAGCGCTCGGACGTCTACTCGATCGCGGCGACCTTGTGGCACCTGCTCGTCGGGCGCTCGCCGTTCGACCAGCGTGGCGGCGACAACTCCGCGGTGGCGCTGATGCACCGGATCACCTCGACACCGGCGCCGCCGACCGGGCGCGGCGACGTGCCGCCGTCGTTCGAGCGGTTGCTGCACAGCGCCCTCGCCAAGGAACCCGGCGCCCGCCCGGCCACGGCGCTGGCATTCGCCCGCGCGCTGCAGGCGATCGAGCAGGAGCAGCGCCTCGCGCTCACCACGATCATCGTCGCCGACGACCCGCGCCGGACCGCCTCGACGCATCGGCCGGCCGGTACGTCGACCGACGACGACGGGACGCGCGTGCGCCAGCCGGTGCGGATCGACGGCGCCGACCATCGCGAGCCGAGCCCCGCCCACCAGCAACTCGACGACGACCCGACCAGGCGCAAGCAGCCGACCCGGATCGACGCGCAGGCGCCGCCGCTGCCGCCGTGGCAGCCCGCGCAGATCCAGGGCCTGCCGCAGCAACTCGGGCCGTCGCCCGAGCACACGCCACCACCGGCCCCACCGCAAACCCCGCACTCGCGGCGCGGCTGGTACCTCGCGGGCGCCGCCTGCGCCGCTCTCGCCGTCGCGATCACCGTGGCATTCACGGCCGGCGGCAGCAAACACCGGCCGCAGGACATCACCCCGACCGACACACAGGTGGCGCTGCCGACCGGCCCGCAGCAGCAGGCGCCGGGCACCCCGCAGGTCTCGGCGGTGCACGTGGCCGGCGGCGGGGTGCGATTCAGCTGGGTCTACGACGCCCACGCCGCCGGTGACAGCTACCGGTGGCGCCAGGTGGGGGGCGCGCAGAGCGGCGTCACCGACAAGGCCGAACTGGTGCTCCCCGCAGCGGCCGGCACGTCAGTGTGCGTGCAGGTGCAGGTGTATCGCAGCACCGGGAGCTTCGCTTCGTCCTGGTCAGATCCGACATGCAGCGGCTCGTGACGATCGCCTGGC
>DASXRA010000387.1:0-5297 GCA_036506855.1 Jatrophihabitantaceae bacterium | reverse complement strand
GCGCAGGCCGTACGGCAGGCTGGCGCAGGTGCGGTGCGCGTCCGCGGAGAGGTCGAGCGATTCCAGCACGGCGACGGCCCGCTCGCGCAGCCGGCGCTCGTCGCGGTCGGCCCACGGCGCCGCCAGCAGCGCACCGACCGGACGGGTACGCGACTGGGCCGTGGCGCCGGCGAGCACGTTGTCCAGGACGGTCAGCCGGCCGAACAGGCCGAGCCCCTGCAGCGTCCGGGCGATGCCGATGCGGGTCAGATCGTGCGGGCGATGGCCGCGCAACTCGCGTCCGTCGAAGGACAGCGAGCCGGCGTCCGGCCGGATGAATCCGCAGATCGCGTTGAACAGCGTGGTCTTCCCGGCGCCGTTCGGGCCGATGACGCCGAGGACGCCGCCTGCCGGCACCTCGATCGTCACGTCCACCAACACGTCGAGGCCGCCGAACGACACGCAAATGCCGTCCGTGCGCAGGAGCGGGTCGCTCGCCACAACCACCTCGCGGGTCTGTTTCGGCCAGAACGAGATTCGGTTTCGGCCAGCAGGCTACACCGACGGGTTGTTCCGGTCCGGCGGGTAGAGCCGGCCCATCAGCTCCAGGATCTCGTCGATCATCTGCCGCGCTTTCGCCTTCGACGACGCCACGGCAACCTCGCGGCCGCCTTCGGTAGAGATCGTCGTCAACATCAGTACGAGCATGTCGCTGAGCGGATGGGCGTGGTGGTCGAGCAGGGCTGAGTTGGTGCGCAGCCACGCGCGGAACCGCCGCCGCGTGAGCAATTCGAATCCGGGAGGCCCGCCGCCGGACAGGAACAGCCTGGCCAGCTCACGCTCCTCCCAGCACCCCTCGAGGTAGGCACGGGCGCCCGCGATGAACAGTTGCAGCGCGTCGTCCTCGCCCGCGGCGAGCGCGTCGCGAAACGCCTTCACCGAACGCTGCTGCTGCCGGGCCTGGTAGTCGTCGTACAGCGCGATGTACAGGTCGGGCTTGCCACCGAAGTGGTGATACAGGCTGCCGACACTGGACGCCGCCCGGTCGACGATGGCGGCGACGTTGGCGTCGGCGTACCCGGCGGCCGTGAAGACCTCGCGCGCGGCGTCGAGCAGTGCCGTGCGAGTCACGTGCGCGCGCCCGCCGCCCATCGCTTCGGTCACGCGACCAGTGTGCCGGACCGCTCGGCTGGCCAATTGCACTCCTCGTGGCGAGAAACCGAACGTGATTCTAGGCAGCGTCGGCGCCGCGTGATATACCGGCGTTCGTCCCTGATGCCGCTTACCCCCACGAAGGAGTGGAGCGCGATGCGAACCTGGCGCAGGACGGCAGTCGTAGCGGCGGCGGCATCTGCCCTGGTCGCTGGCATGACCACTGCCGTAGCGACTCCCGTTCCCGCCTCCGCCGGCCGGCCGCTGCAGATCACGTCGGTGTCGAATCCACGGCCCGGACTGGTCAGCGGCGGCCAGGTGCTCGTCAGGGTCACCCCGCCGGCCGGGACCAGCGCCGCGGACGTTCGGGTGAGCGCGAACGGCGTCGACGTCACCCCAGGTTTCGCCGCGCAGGACGGCGGCAGCCTGCTCGGCCTCGTGAGCGGACTGCGCGAGGGCGAGAACATCGTGGCCGCGCGCGTCGTCGGGCACGGTACGGACGGCGGGCTGAGCGCCGCCCTGATGGTGACCAACCATCCGATCACCGGCCCGGTGTTCTCCGGGGCGCAGCAGCTGCCGTTCTTCTGCGAGACGCAGGTCTTCGGCCTGGCGCCGAGCGTCCAGCCGTTCTGCAGCGCACCAACGCAGGTCAGCTACCAGTACCGCTCGACGGCAGGCGGCTTCAAGGCGCTGGCCGACCCGGCGTCGCGTCCGGCCGATCTCGCGAGCGCGACGGTCGGCGGGCGGGCCGTCCCGTACATCGTCCGCGTCGAGCGCGGCACGATCGACCGCGCGGTCTACGAGACCGCGGCCCTCTACGACGGCACCGATCCCTCGCCGCTGCGGCCCGACACCAGCTGGAACGACCGGCTCGTCTACACCTTCGGCGGCGGATGCAACGCCGGCTACCACCAGGGACGCTCCACCGGTGGCGTGCTGAACGACCTGTTCCTGGCGCAGGGTTACGCCGTCGCGTCCTCGACCCTCAACGTGCTCGACAACAACTGCAGCCCGATCATCTCGGCCGAGGCGGCCATGATGGTCAAGGAACACTTCATCGAGACGTACGGCCCGGTGGCGCACACGATCGGCTGGGGCGGGTCCGGCGGCGCCATCCAGCAGTACGACATCGCCGAGAGCTACCCGGGCATCGTCGACGGCATCGTCCCGGCCGTCTCCTTCCCCGATCCGCTGAGCACGGCCGGCCCGGTCACCGACTGCCGGCTGCTCGATCGCTACTTCGCCGGCCCGGGCGCGTCGCTGAGCGCGGCGCAGCGGCGGGCGGTGGCCGGCTTCGCCGACTACGAGACGTGCGTGTCGTGGGACCAGACGTTCGCCAGCCGCTCGACGGCGACAGACAGTTGCGACTCGGCGATCCCGGTGGCCGTGCGCTGGGATCCGGTCACCAACCCGGACGGCATCAAGTGCAACTCCACCGAACAGATCGTCAACCAGCTCGGACGCGACCCGCGTACCGGGTTCGTGCGCAGCGTCCTCGACAACACCGGCGTGCAGTACGGGCTGGCCGCGCTGCTCGCCGGGCAGATCACGCCGGCCCAGTTCACCGACCTCAACGCCGGCATCGGCGGCATGGACTACACCGGCAAGCCGGTCGCGGCGCGTACCGAGGCCGACCCGCGGGCGCTCGAAGCGGCTTACGGCGACGACATCGTCAACAGCGCGTCGCAGGGCCTGCGCCAGACGCCGATCATCGACCAGCGCATCGACCTCGACTTCGCGGGTTTCGGCAACGACATCCACACCACGGAGTGGTCGTTCGTGATGCGTGACCGGCTGCTGCGAGCCAACGGCACCGCGGGCAACCAGGTCATCATCGAGAACCAGCCCACCGCGGCCGAACTGGCGGCGGCGAGCGTCTACGAGCTCAGCGCCATGGACCGCTGGCTGACGGCCATCGACGCCGACTCGTCCTCGCGCGACCTGCCGGCCAAGGTGCTCGCCGACAAGCCGGCCGACCTCGGCGACGGCTGCTACCTGTCGGCCACGCAACGCATCCTCGAGACGCTCACCGACCCGGCGGGCGGCCAGTGCGCGGCGCAGTACCCGGTGGCCGCGAACACCCGGCTCGTCGCCGGCGAACGCTTGTCGGTGGACGTGATGAAGTGCCGCCTGCGGCCGCTCGACTTCGCCGACTATCCCGTCACGTTCACCGCCGAGGAGCAGGCGCCGTTGCGCGAGACGTTCGCCACGGGCGTGTGCGACTACGACCAGGACGGCGTCGGACAGGTGCCACCGCGCGGAACCTGGCGCAGCTACTGAGCGTTCAGTCGCCTGGCGCGGGCCGCCGGGCGACGATGCGCTCGATCGCGTCCACGCGCTGCCGGGCGATCGAGGCCATCTCGGCAGTACGGCGGCGGACGTGGTCGGCGTCGGCGCCGGCGGAGAACACCATCGCCCAGCCGCCCTCGCCCTCGAGCGACGGCACGATGTCGACGAGATCGGCCTTCCGGACATGGTAGGTACCGGCGAACTCGTGCTCGGCGTCGACCAGTGCGACGAGGACGTGCTCGGCGGGCACGTCGACGACGGCCGCGGCGATCTGGTCCGCATTCGCGCCGAAGATCTCGGCGACGAGCACGGTCTGCTCGGCGCGCTGTCTCGCCTCGGGCGACAGGTCCGGCATGAGCAGCGACTTTAGTCGAGATCGTCGTGGTGCATCAGGCGTCGCGCGGCCTCGGCGATCGAGCCGGACAGGGACGGATAGACGCCGATGGTCGAGGCCACCTCGTTCACGGTCAGGCCACGCTGCACGGCCAAGGTCACCGGGAAGATCAGCTCGGACGCGTTGGGCGCCACGACGACCGCGCCGATGATGACGCCGGTGGCCGGGCGGCAGTAGAGCTTGATGAACCCGTCGCGGTGGCCCTGCATCTTGGCGCGGGCGTTGGTGGCAAGCGCGAGCGTGACCGTACGCGCCGGTACGGATCCGGACGAAATGGCCTGATAGCCGATGCCGACCGTCGCGATCTCCGGATGGGTGAACACGTTCGCGGCAACCGTCTTGAGGCGCAGCGGCGTCACGGCCTCGCCGAGCGCGTGCCACATGGCGATCCGGCCCTGCATGCCCGCCACCGAGGCGAGTTGCAGCACACCGGTGCAGTCGCCGGCGGCGTACACGCCCGGGACGTTCGTGCGCGACACGCGGTCGACGGCGATGTAGCCGCGCTCGTCCAGGGCGACGCCGGCCCCGTCGAGCCCGAGGCCGGACGTGTTCGGCACCGACCCGACACACATCAGCGCGTGCGACCCGGCGACCGTCCGGCCGTCCGTGAGCTCGACGACGATCCCTTCGCCGACCCGCCGGACCGCCCGGGCCCGGGCCTGCCTGACGAGGGTCCCGCCGCGCGTGGTGAACACCTGCTCGATGACCTCGGCGGCGTCAGGATCCTCTCCAGGCAGGACGCGGTCGCGGCTGGACACGAGCGTGACCGGCACTCCCAGCTCGCTGTACCCGCTGGCGAACTCCGCGCCGGTGACGCCGGATCCGACCACGACGAGGTGGCCCGGCAACTCCTTGAGGTCGTACACGTCGCGCCAGGACAGGATGCGCTCGCCGTCCGGCTCGGCCTCTGCGAGCACCCGGGGCGTACCGCCGGTGGCGAGCAGGACGATGTCGGCCTCGACCGAATCGGCGACCGCACCGAGCTCGTCGACCACCTCGACAGCGTGCGTGCGCCCGCTTGCGGCGGCGGCCAGCCGTCCGGCACCGGGCACCACGGTGACGCCCTCGCGGACCAACCGGGCGGTGATGTCGTCGGACTGTTGCCGGGCCAGATCCTTGATCCGCTGGTTGACGGCGGGGGCGTCGGCGTACACGTCGGCGGCTCCCGCCCGCAGGCCGAGCTGCGTGGCGTCACGCACCGTAGTGACCGCGTCGCTGGTCGCGATGAGCGTCTTGCTGGGTACGCAGTCGGTCAGTACGCAGGCCCCGCCGATGCCGTCGCGGTCGACCAAAGTCACCTGAGCACCAAGCTGCGCGGCGACGAGCGCGGACTCGTAACCGGCGGGCCCACCGCCGATGATCACGATGCGGGGCACGCTTCCATTGTCCCTTGCGGCCTCCACGTCGGTACGCTCCCCCGACGTGGGGGTATACGGAGCGTACGGATCGGACATGGATCCCGAGCAGATGCTCGAGCGATGTC
>DASXRA010000386.1:0-4837 GCA_036506855.1 Jatrophihabitantaceae bacterium | reverse complement strand
TGATCTGGACGATCAGCCAGGTCAGCGCCGGGGCGGCGATCGCGGCGCTCAGCACGCCGAGCTTTGCCTCCTGAAGATCGGCGCCGTGCAGGGCGATCGAGGAGACGAGGATCGAGACGGTGAAGCCGATGCCGGCGATCGCCCCACCTCCGGCCACTGCAGCCCAGCCGACGGGCGGCCGCAGCCGGCCGCCGCTCAGCCTCGTCACCAGCCACGCCATCGTGCCGATCCCGGCCGGCTTGCCCAGCACGTAGCCGAACAGGATGCCTAGCGTGATCGGCGAGGTGTACGCACGGCTCAGGAAGTCGCCGCTGATCACGACGCCTGCGTTGGAGAACGCGAAGAGCGGCACGATGACGTAGCTGGTCCAGGGGTGATAGAGCTGCTGTAGTCGCTCGTTCGGCGAGATCGCCTCGACGACGCCACCTCGAGCCGACCTGGCCAGCTCCGGCGTCGGCTGTTCGCGGAAGAGCCGGAACAGATCAGTCGCGCGTTCGAGGTCGCTGCGCGTCGGCGGGGACGCGTAGGTCAGCAGACCCATCACCATGCCCACCGCAACCGGATCGACTCCGGACTTGAACAGCGCGATCCACGCGGCCACGCCGAGCACGACGTAGACCGGGCCACGGTGTACGCGGCTGACCCGGACGACCGCGACCGCGGCCAGGATCGCCAGCCCGACGAACAGGGCCATGAGCTGCAAGTCGTTGTTGTACGCAACAGCGATGACCACCAGCGCGACGAGATCGTCGACGACCGCGACGGTGAGGACGAACGAGCGCAGCCGATCCGGTAGCCGCGGGCCGACCAGCGCGAGCACGCCGAGCGCGAATGCCGTGTCGGTCGACATCGCCGCGCCCCACCCCTGCGCCGAATCGCTTCCGGCGTTGGCGACCAGGTAGATCGAGACCGGCACGATCATTCCGCCGATGCCGGCGAGGACTGGCAACGCGACCCTCGTCCGCTGGCGAAGCTCGCCCATGTCGAACTCGCGGCGCGCCTCAAGCCCGATGACGAACCAGAACAGCGTCATCAGCCCCGTGCTCACCCACCCGCGCAGCGACTGGGAGATGTCGGTGCTGCCGAGCCGAATCGAGAGCTCCGTCTGCCAGACCCGCTCGTAGGACGAGTCGTGGACGTTCGCCCACACCAGAGCGCCGACCGTCGCCGCCAGCAGGATCGCCGCGCTACCCGTCTCGGTACGGAGGAAGCGGCGAAGCGGCGTCTCGACCCTTGCCCACGCGGTCCGCGCGGAGAACGGACCAGCCGCCTCGGGTTCGCTCACCCGACGATTCTCGCGGACGGGGAGCCGGCGCGAGCAAGTTGGGCCCGACGTCAGCCGCAAGGGTGGGCTCGGCGCCGGCGTCGACCCGTCGGGCGAGGCCACGCTCGGTCAGGTGCTTGAGGTCTGCTCACATTGATGTAGGCAGAGCACAAGCGTGGAGCTGGCAGACCATCGGCGTCCGTCGGGCGGGTCACGGACGCGGCAGCCTCGCCCTACTCCGCCCGCAGAATCTGGGCGATGCGCAGGCGGGCGGCTCGGCGTCCTGGCCAGGCGGCCAGCACGTTGGCGACCAACAGCGCGCCCGGTCCGAGCAGGACGAGCGCCCACGCCGCGACCGGCGCGACGTACTGGAACGGTGTGTAGTCGGCGACCGCACGCCACACGCTGCGTCCGACGGCGAGGCCGATCGGCACGCCGAACACGAGACCGATCGCGGCGAGCGCGGTGGCGTGGGTGACGACGACCCAGCGGCACTGACGCTTCGTCATGCCCAGGGCGCGAAGCACCGCGATGTCACGTGACCGGCGCCGGACGGCGGTGGCCAACGCGTGCCCGACCGCCCCCACCGCCAGCAGCGCCAGGAATATGCCGAGCACGATCGGCAGTGCCCGGACGTCACGAAGTGCCTTTACCTGGGCTAGTTCGTCGGGCGGATCGAAGGAGAAATCCGCGAGGGATGGGTCGCTCTTGGCGACGGTGGCGGTGAGTGTCGCGGCCGCATCGGCTGTCCGGGCGTCCGGACGTAGCGCGACGTACACGAGGTGGAACTTGAAGCCGCTGAACAGCGTGTCGTAGCCCGCGTCGGTGACCCAGCCGCCGTCCGCATAGGTGTTGTGGGATCCGGCAGGGACGAGTCCGGTTCCGGTCACGGTGAACGTCGACGTTGCCCTGCTGCCGCTCAGCGCAACGCGATCACCGACTCGTACATGCAACGTTTTGATGCTCTGCGGAGCCAGCAGCACCTCGTCGGCGGAGCGAGGCATCCGGCCCGAGGTGACGGCGACGTCGACCGGCTTGGCACCCTCGCTGTAGGTGTAGAGCGACACCGAGCCGCTGCCGGCAGGCCCGGTCGCGACGCCGACCCGCGCGTCGTCTACGCCCTCGACGTCGTCGGCGGCGCGAAGTGCCCTGACCGCCTTGCTGGTTGGCCCGAAGTCCTGCCCGTCTGCCCCGACGAATGCGCTGAGCTGGAACGTCTGACCGAACCGCTCCGGGTGGCTGGCAGCGTCCGACACGCCACTGGAGAATGTGAACGCCGCGAGCACGCCGAGCACGCCGGTGACAGCCCCGATCAGGGCCGGCCGTACCGGGACGGC
Source organism: Jatrophihabitantaceae bacterium (assembly GCA_036506855.1). Lineage (GTDB taxonomy): Bacteria > Actinomycetota > Actinomycetes > Mycobacteriales > Jatrophihabitantaceae > DASXRA01. The sequence goes on along the minus strand of DASXRA010000386.1, from coordinate 2,236 downwards.
CGTTCGTCCTCGCCCCGCCTCCAGCGCGAACCGCGTACCCACGACGACCGGGACGGGCAGCCCACTCCAGGCCACCGCGGCGGCGGCCGTGGAGCGCCGTGGCGTGACCGCCCGCCGCCCGGCCGTGAGCGCGAGCCAGGCCGCCACGACGGCACACCCGGCGGCCAACGCCGCGGCCACGGCCAACCCCGGGCCGAGGACGACCCAGTCCGCCGACGTTCCCGGTGCCGGTTCGGCCTCGGCCGCCGCACCTATCGGGAACCATCTGGACGCGACGATCGCTCCGACGACACCGAGAGCACCGCCGAGCACGCCGGCACATACGGGCCCGGCGGTGACGGCGGCGATGGCTTGTCGCGGACGCATTCCGAGCGCTCGCAGGGTCTGCAGCTCGCCGGTACTCGCGGTGACGTAGCGCGCGATCGCCTGACCGACGAGGAACGCAGCGGCTGCGAATGCCGCGGCCGCAAGAGCCACCAAGCACCGTGCCTCGAACGTGGCCTGCTGCCGGACCGGCCTGTCGACCCACTCCGCGAGGTCCAGAACCTCGAGGTCGGATCGGCCGGTGACCCGCGTGACGTCGGCTCGCAACTGCGGTATCGCGGGTGTGCCGCCCTTGAGCCGAACCAGCGCGTTGGCCAGCAGCGGGCGGTCGCGATCACGTGAGCTGCCCACTATGTTCGCCGCGTATCGCGCTACCACGCCGGGCGACAGCACGAGTTCGTCGCCGTACCAGCGGTCGATCCCGACGCCGACGATGCGCACATTGAGCCGAGGTCCGGTGAACTTGTCGGGTGAACCGGAGGCCACCGCCGCCTGCAGTTCCGCGGGTGTCGGCAGCACGACGACGACCGTGTCGCCCACGCCCTTGTGGTAGCGCGCGACGAACTTCGGCGAGACGAACCCCTCGTCGCTGCGGCTCGGATCGAGCATCCGCCCGCTGAAGACGACCGGGCGCTCGATCGTGCTCATGGCCGCGGGATCGAGCAACGGTTCCGCCTCGGCGTCCGGTGGCAGACCTTCGATCGTGAACGTGGGACCGAACGTCGTGAACGCGTCGACCTGGGGCAGCGCTCTGACTTTGCTCCAGTCGAACCCCCGTGTGTTCGGCAAGATGGCGGCGGTCGCGGGACGCGTCCGCGCCTCGAAGCGATCCACCGCGCTCGCGTTGCGCCGGGCGCCGGCCAGCGCTGTCATGATCGTGCCGCTCGCGACGGCGATCAGCAGCGCGAGGACGGCGAGCGAGCGCCAGCGCCTGGGCAGCTCCAGCCGCAGCCAGCCGATCACGACGTTCATCGCGCGGTGATCCGTTCCACGTACGCCATTGACGGGTATAACGCCGTCAGCGGCAAGGTGGGCAGGACGACGATTCTCGGGTGTGCTGGCATCCGGACAGCTGTCGGATCGTCAGAGCCAGCCGCGCTCGTCGGCGACTCGCACCGCCTCGACCCGGTTTCGCACGCCGGTCTTGGCGATCGCCGCGGAGAGGTAGTTGCGCACCGTGCCCTCCGACAGGAACAGCTTGCCGGCGATGTCGGCCACGGTCGCCCCGTCGCGGGCGGCCACCAGGACGTCGCGCTCGCGGCCGGTCAGTGGCGACGCGCCGCCGGCGAGCGTGGCGGCGGCCAAGGCAGGGTCGACGACTCGCTCGCCGCGCATCACCCGGCGCACAGCGTCGGCGAGCTGCTCGGCCGGGACGTCCTTGACGACGAAGCCCAGCGCCGCTGACTCCATCGCGCGCCGCAGGTAGCCGGGCCGGCCGAACGACGTAAGGATGATCACCTTGCACGACGGCGCCTCGTGGGCGAGCGCGGCCGCGGCGGCCAGGCCGTCCATGCCCGGCATCTCGATGTCGAGCAACGCGACGTCCGGGTCGTGTTCGCGCGCCGCGGCCACCACCTGATCGCCGCGCCCGACCTGGGCGACGACCTCGAAGTCGTCCTCGAGGTCGAGCAGCGCGGCGAGCGCCGAGCGCACCAGTGCCTGGTCGTCGGCGAGCAGCAGCCGGATCACGCCGACATCGTCGACGTGTCGTCGACCCGTTTCGACGCCGGGGCGCCTGGTACCTCGACGCGCAGCCGCCATCCCTTGAACGGGACGGTTTCGAGTCGCACCGTCCCGCCGGCGGCCTCGACCCGCTCGCGCAGGCCGGTCAGGCCGTTGCCCGCGCCCGCGACGCCGCCGCCCCGCCCGTCGTCGTCGATCTCGATCGAGTTGCGATCGACCCGGATCGCGC
>DASXRA010000385.1:0-11936 GCA_036506855.1 Jatrophihabitantaceae bacterium | reverse complement strand
GTCGTCCCGGCGGTGCGCGATGCCACCGAGCAGATCGTCCATGCCGCGGAACTGATCGCGAACCGGATGCGCGACGGCGGGCGGCTGATCTTCGCCGGAGCCGGGACCTCCGGACGCATCGCGCTCACCGAGGCCGCCGAGCTGCCCGGAACGTTCGGGCTGCCCGACGGCCAGGTGGTCGTCCGGGTCGCCGGCGGCCCGGCCGGAACCGACTGGGACGAGGACGACACCGCGCAGGCGTCGACGCATCTTGCCGAACTCGCACTCGTGCCGGGCGATGTGCTGATCGCAGTCGCGGCCAGTGGCAGCACGCCGTACACGCTCGGTCTGGCCGAAGCCGCGACGACACTGGGCGTCGACGTCGTGGCGGTCGTCAACACGAGCGGCTCGCCGTTGGCGCGGCTCGCGAAGGTCGCCATCGAGGTTGTCGTCGGCGCGGAGGTGCTGCGCGGGTCGACCAGGCTGTGCGCCGGATCCGCGCAGAAGCTCGCGCTCAATGCGCTGACGACAACCGCGATGAACCTGATGGGCAGGGTGCATGGCGACGTCATGGTCGATGTCGTGGCAGCCAACGCGAAGCTGCGCGGCCGGGCCGTCGGGATCGTCGCCGAGATCGCTGGCTGCCCGGACGACGCCGCGCGCGCCGGGCTTGTCGCCTGCGACTGGAATGCCCGAGCCGCGGTCCTGCACCTGGTGGGCGGCCTTTCGCCCGATAGCGCACGGCTGCGGGCGTCCGAACATCGCACTCTGCGAGCCGCGCTGAACTCGGTCCGGTAACGACCGCGGTTCTCGCCGTTCTTTCCCTTGACACCGCAAGTTGTCTATGCCAATCTCCCGATTGGTCTAAACAAATCTCGAGGAGGCCGGCGTGAAGCGCAGAATCGTGGCGGTAACAACCCTGGCCGCGGCCGCGGCGGTGATCGCGTCGGCCTGCAGTTCGAGCTCCCCCTCGGGGACGCAGCCGAGCACGTCCAAAGCTGCCGGACTGCTCAGCACCAGTGGCGCCGGTAAGACGATCAGCGTCTGGCTGCAGAGCGACGCGCAGAAGGGCTGGCCGGACGTCGTCAACCAGGCCAACCAGCGCTTCGAGCAAGCCACCGGCGCGAAGGTGAACGTCCAGTGGCAGCAGTGGTCGAACTACACCACCAAGCTCGACTCGACGTTCGCCGGCAGTTCCGGCATCCCGGACGTCGTCGAGCTCGGCAACACGCAGACCGCGTCCTACATCGCCGGCGGGGCGTTCGCCGACCTCACCGCGGCGAAGGCCCAGTTCGAGAACTCGGGCACCTGGCTGCAAGGCCTGGCCGATTCGGGGACCTCGCCGGACGGCAAGCTGCAGGCCGTCCCCTACTATGCCGGCAGCCGCGTGGTGATCTATCGCAAGGATCTGTTCCAGAAGGCCGGCGTGACGACGGCCCCCACCACACTCGACGAGCTCTTCAGTGCCCTGGACAAGGTGAAGGCCTCGAAGTCGAGCGACCCGAACTTCTCCGCGTTCTACTCACCGGGCAAGAACTGGTACGCCGCGATGTCGTTCGTCTACGGCGCCGGCGGCAAGATCGCCGAGCAGCAGGGCGGCAAGTGGCAGGGCACGCTGAGCAGTTCTGAGGCACAACAGGGGCTGACCCAGTGGCAGAAGCTGTCGACGCAGTACTCGGTCGGCGGCGCGACCAAGGACGAGTCCGACCAGGACGCGATCATGTCGCAGGGACACGTCGGCGCGATCCTCGGCAACGGCTGGGAGCTCGGCTCGGTGATCGACAAGAAGACCGGCAACCCCGCACTGGCGTCCAAGCTCGCGACGTTCCCGCTGCCCGGTACCGAAGCCGGCAAGTACACGCCGTCGTTCCTGGGTGGCTCCGACCTGGCCGTCCCGCAGAAGTCGGCGAACGTCGGCCTCGGCGCGGAGTGGATCAAGATCTTCACCGACACGCAGAGCCAGACGGCACTGGCCAAGTTCGCAATCCCGAACACCACGTCGCTGCTGAGCGTCTACGAAAGCCAGGCGCAGGCGAACGAATCCACCGGCGAGGCCGCCAAGAACACCTGGTTCGTGCCGAACACGCCGAACTGGGCCAACGTCGAGAGCGCCAACATCCTGCAGAATGCGCTCGAGTCGATTGCCACGCAGAAGAGCTCCATCGCGGACGCGGCCAAGTCCGCCGACGACCAGATCGCGAAGACGCTCAACGCAGGGGGCTGACTTGATCGTCCGACTTGATGCACGTGGCCGTTCATAGCCGCTCATGAGCATTGAGATCGCTCCGGACGAGCCGGTGGCAGAGCGCCGCCGGCTCGTTCTGGACCGCCGGCGCGGATCTCGCGCCGGCAATCTGCCTTACCTGCTGATCCTGCCCGCCAGTCTCGTGCTGTTGGCGGTGGCCGGCTGGCCGCTCTACAAGATCATCACCTTGTCGTTGCAGAAGCAGGAGTCCGGCAAGTACGCGCTGTTCCACAACAAGGGCACCACCGCGTTCGTCGGGCTGCGCAACTTCACGAACATCCTCTCCGACTCGACGTTCTGGACCGTACTGCTGCGTACGGTCACGTTCACCGCGGTGAACGTGGCGCTCAGCCTGCTTCTCGGCATGGGCATCGCGCTGTTGCTGAACCGGGTGTCGCGGTGGGCCCGGATCATCCTGGTCGCCGTGCTGCTGTTCGCGTGGGCCGTCCCGTCGACCGTGTCCACGCAGATCTTCTACTGGCTGTTCAGCAACCAGTACGGCGTCGTCAACTACCTGCTCAGCGAGATCCCAGGCGTGCACATGCACGGCCACGACTGGTTCGCCGACCCGCACCAGGGCCTTGCCGTCGTCACCGCCGTGGTCGTCTGGGGCGCCATCCCGCTACTCGCGATCTCGCTGCACGCCGGGATCACTCAGGTGCCACGCGACACGCTCGAGGCCGCGCGCGTCGACGGCGCCGGCCCGTGGCAGGCGTTCCGCAGCGTCACGTTGCCGTTCCTGCGACCGCTGCTCGTCATCTTGACGACGCTGTCGGTCATCTGGGACTTCGGCGTGTTCAACCAGATCTGGTTCATGCGCAACGGGCACCCCGAACCCGGCTACCAGACCCTGGGCATCTACATGTACTCCGAAGGCGTGGGCAGCAGCCACTACAACTTCGGCGCCGCCGTCGGAGTGCTCATGATGCTGTGCCTGCTCGGCGTGATGATCTTCTATATCCGGCAGCTGTTCCGGATCGGTGATGCGGCATGACGGCAACCGCGGACGTGACGGCCGCGCAGACGACCACCGCCGCGCTCAAGGCGCCGATCAGGCGGCACGGGGCGAGGCGCCGCTATGCCACCTGGGCGTGGAACGCCTTGGCGATGGTGCTCGCGGTCGTCATCGGCTTCCCGATCTACTGGATGCTGATCACCGCGTTCAAGCGGAGCTCCGACATCACCACGCTGACGCCGCAGTTCTGGCCGGCGCATCCGAGCCTGCGCGGCTTCAGCGACGTGCTGCACGACCCGATCTTCATCGACGACATGCGCAACAGCGCGATCATCACGCTGTCGGCGGTGCTGATCAGCCTGGTGATCGGCTTCTTCGGAGCGATGGCGATCGCCCGGTTCCGGTTCCTCGGCCGCAAGGTGTTCATCTTCGCGGTGCTGATCGTGCAGATGATCCCGTTGCTGGCGTTGACGATCCCGATGTCACTGCTGCTCGACAGCGTCCACCTGAAGAACGCGTTGCTCGGCGTGATCATCGCATATCTGATGTTCTCGATGCCGTACACGGTGTGGACGCTGCGCACCTTCATCGCGAACGTCCCGCCCGAGCTGGACGAAGCGGCGCTCGTCGACGGGTGCAGCCGCTGGCAGGTGTTCTACAAGATCATCCTGCCGCTGGTGGGGCCGGGCCTGATCGCCACGGGCGTGTACGGCTGGATCCTCGCCTGGAACGAGTTCGTCCTCGCCAACACGTTGCTGCTGACCAATGACAAGCAGACGCTGATGATCTACCTGCTCATCTTCCAGAGCAGCCCGGTGCACGGCGCGGACTGGAGCGGGCTGATGGCTGCGGCCACGTTGACGTCGTTGCCGGTCGTCGTGCTGTTCGTGATCTTCCAGAGCCGCATCTCGGCCGGGCTCACCGCAGGCGCCGTCAAGGGCTGACCGGCCACGTACGGTTTTGGCCGCCCGGCGTCATATAGACGCCTGGGCGGCCAAAACTGTCACTGGGGGGCCGGGCCGACCAGGTCGTGGTCGAACGCGAACACGACGGCCGCGGCCCGGTCGCGCAGGTCGAGCTTGGCGAAGATGTGGTTGACGTGCGTCTTGACGGTGCCCTCGCCGACCACGAGCCGGTCGGCGATCTCGCCGTTCGTCAGCCCGCGTCCGATCAGCGCGAGCACCTCGCGTTCGCGGGCCGTCAGCGCCTCGACGGCGCGGTCCGGGCGCGCGGGCGCCGGCGAGGCCGTCCGGTAGACGCGCAGCACGCGGCCGGTGACCGCCGGATCGAGCCACGCTCCGCCGTCGGCGACCGCGCGCACGGCCCGCTGCAGATCCTCGGCCGGCAGATCCTTGAGGACGAAGCCGGACGCCCCGGCTCGCAGCGCTGCGGCGAGCACCTCGTCGTCGTCGAACGTGGTGAGCACGAGTACCGGCGGACGGCCCGGCACGCGGCGCAGCCGGCGGGTCGCCTCGACGCCGTCGACCACCGGCATCCGCACGTCCATCAGCACGACGTCCGGATGCAGCGCATCAACCGCCGCCTCGACGCCGCTGCCGTCGGCACAGTCGCCGACAACGTCGAATCCGAACGACGGCCGCAGGATGCCGCGCAGCCCGGCGCGCACCAGTTCCTGATCGTCGACCAGCAGCACCCGGATCATGTCGTCCGCCCGACGGGCAGTTCGGCGCGAACCAGCCAGCCACGCCCGCCCGGTCCGGCTTCGCAACTGCCGCCCAGGGCGCCGGCCCGTTCGCCCATGCTCAGCAAGCCCAGCCCGCTGCCGTGCCCCGGCGAGCCGGCGCTGTCGACGGTCACCACGACCCGGGCCGGCTCGACGTCCACGCCGACGACGACGGACGCGCCGGGCGCGTGCTTGGCGGCATTCGTCAAGGATTCCTGGACGATCCGGTACATCGCCAGACCGGTGACTGTCGGCAGCTCGGCGATGTCGCCCGCCACGTCGAGGGTGACGTCCGCACCGGCCGTACGGAACCGCTCGACCAGCGCCGGCAGATCCGCGGCGCTGGGCAGCGGCGCGACGTTGCCACCGTCCGCGTCCTCGCGCAGCAACCCGACGGCCCGGCGGACCTCGGCCAGGCTCTCCCGGCCGAGCCGCTCGGCCTCGGCCAGGGACCGCGCGGCGTCGGCCGGGTCCGTCTCGACGGCGAGGCGGGCACCGGTGACGTGCAACTGCGAGACGACCAGCGTGTGCGCGATGACGTCGTGCAGCTCGCGGGCGATGCGGTTGCGTTCCTCGGCCCGCGCGCGGTCGGCGAGGCCGGCTTGGGCGGCACGCAGCCTCGCGACCAGGTCGAGCTCGTGCCGCACCAGGAGGGCGCCGAGCGCGGTGAAGGTCGTGCCGGCCATCCACGCGCCCCATCCTGGGTCCGGATCGACCCAGAGCCATTCGCCCCCGAACAGGGCTATGGCGCCGGCCCAGTGGACGAGGCCGAGCGCCCAGCCGCCGGCCAGCACGCACCACCCGGACAGCACGGCGACCCCGAACCACCCGACGTTGCTGGACGATCCGTCGCACAGCACCCCGAAGCCCGCGGCGGCACCGACGGCGTAGCCGAGCATCGGCAGCTCGGTCGCCCGGATCATCAGCGCGCCCGCCCCGATCGTCAGCAGCCCGGCGAGGACGGGGACGAGCACGCGGTTGTGCCCGTGCTGCAACGACCCGATCACCACGAAGACGGCCAGCACGCCCAGGGCCGCCCATCCGCTCCCCCGCGGCAGGATCTCGGCTGGACGCATCCCGCGGATGCTAACCGCAAATCGCGCAACATCTGGCGGTCTGAGGCCGCCAGATGTTGCGCGATCGGCAGAATTCACAGGACGGTGCGGCGAGCCGCGACGATGGTTGCCACCACGGCCAGCACCGACATGACGGCCAGCGACGTGGTGGCCGTCCCCAGGTCGAGCCAGGGCTCGCGTACCGACTTGGTCACCAGGGTGAGCGGCAGAACGTCAGCCATGTGCCGCAACGCCGAGCCCATCACCTGCGGTGGCGGTCCGCCGGAACCCAGCAGGAATGACGGGAAGAACAGCAGCAGGCCGATCGCCTGCGCCGCCCGGGCGGACGGCAGCACCGACCCGAGCAGCACACCGCCGCTCACGAAAGCCAGCGCACCCGCCGCGACGCCTGCCGCCACGCGCCACGGCATGTGCACCGCCGGCACGGCGTACACCGGAGCCGCGACCGCCAGGAGCAGGCCGGACGCGACGGCCGTCGTCAGCAGCCCGACCACCAGTTGCGCCACCGCGAACGACCAGCGGGGGAAGCCGGACGCGGCAAACCGCCGCAGCACGCCACGTTCGCGGTAGGACGCGAGGTGCACCGGGAGCATCACCAGCCCGGTGGCCGCGATGACGACCGTCAGGTACGACGCGACGTACCAGTGCGACGGCCGCGCGCCGGCGAAATCAGGATCGGGATCCGTCCCGAACGAGCCACCGATGATGAGCATGGTGACGATCGGGAAGACGAAGACGAACGTCAGCACCAGCGGGTCACGCGTCATCAGCTTCAGCTCCGCGCGCACCAGTCGACCAACAGCGCTACTCATGACGCGACCTCCACGCTCTCGTAGTCAAGCAGCTCCAGCAGAGCAGCCTCCAGGTCGGGCACCTCGACGGTCAGGTCGTCGGGTACCGATCCCCGCCGGACGAGCTCCGCACCGATGTGCGCGATGATCCGGCGATCGCCGTGAACGGTCAGGCGATGGCCGGCTCGCTCGACCCGCGAGACGCCGTCGACCCGCCTCAGCTCGTCCAGCAGCAACTCGGGAGCCTGCGGCCACCCGAAGCGCACGGTGGCCCATTTCGCGTGGCGATCCACCAGGTCGGCCGGTGGCCCCTCGTCGAGCACCCGGCCGTCTCGCATGACGACGACCCGGTCGCACAGCGCCTCGGCCTCGTCCATCTCGTGCGTGACGAGCAGTATCGTCGCGCCTTCGTCCCGGAGGTTGCCGACCGCGGACCAGACGTTGCGCCGCGCGGCGGGATCGAGGCCCTGGGTCAGCTCGTCGAGGAAGACCAGGCGTGGACGGTTGAGCAGCGCCAGCACGAGGAACAGCCGCTGCCGTTCCCCGCCGCTCAGCGACCCGAACGCCGAGCGCCGCCGCTCGACAAGCCCGAAGCGCTCGATCAGCTCCCTGCCGTGCCGAGCGCGGGACGTGGCGAACAGGTCGACCGCCTCTTGCACGCGCAGCCGGTCCGACAGCGCCGAGTCCTGCAGCTGGCTGCCGATCAGCGGGCGCAGCTCGCCGGCCTGAGTCGTCGGGTCGTACCCGAGCACCCGCAATACGCCGCTGTCGGGCCGGCGCAGCCCCTGAATGCACTCGACGGTCGTCGTCTTGCCCGCACCATTGGCGCCGAGCAGACCCACGACCTCACCTTCGCGGACGGCAAGGTCCAGCCCGTCCACCACCGCACGTCCGCGGTAGCTCTTGCGCAGACCTCGAACCGTCACCACATCTTGTTTGCTCATGACGATCAGCGTGCTCGGACAGGCAGCTGGGCACATCGGCCGGCGAATGGATCTACGCCTCCACCCACGGGCAGAGGCGGACGCTCAGTGGGGCAGCGAAGCCTTGAGCACTGCTCGATGGGTCGGCCGGGCGGCGAGGTAGCGCTCGCGGCCCGCGTCGGTCAGGTTCACGAAGACGCCGCGACGGTCGGCGACGCAGATCGCGCGGATGACGAGGCCGGCACTTTCCAGCCGGCCGATCAGCCGCGACAGCGCGCTCTGGCTCAGGTGGACGTCGTCGGCGAGTTCCTGGACGCGCAGGCCCTCGCAGTCGGCCGGCCCCTCGGCCAGCCGTTCGAGCACCTCGAACTCGCTCACGCCCAGCCCGTGCTTCAAGCCGAGCTCGTGCTCGAGGGCGGATGAGACCGTGGCATGACACGCCAGAACGTCGCGCCACTGCTTGACGACGGCTCGTTCGGCGGTTCTCTCGGCCACGGCCGCATCCTAGCACATGCACGAGCAACAGGTGTTCACACATAATTTGCTTGCGCATTAGATGCATACGCATGTAGCTTACGATCATGACTTCTCCGACTGATGCAAATACTCGATGGGACGCCCGCTTGTGGGGCTTGCTGATCGTGCTGTGCTCCGTCCTCTTCCTGGACGGCCTGGACGTCTCGATGGTGGGCGTGGCGCTGCCGTCCATCCGCGAAAGCCTTGACCTGTCTGCCTCGTCGCTGCAGTGGGTCGTCAGCGGGTACGTCCTCGGATACGGCGGGCTGCTGCTGCTCGGCGGGCGTGCCGCCGACCTGCTCGGCCGCCGTGCCGTGTTCCTGATCGCCCTGGGCGTCTTCGCCGCGGCATCGCTGCTCGGCGGCCTCGTCTCCGACCCCAGCCTGCTGATCGGCGCCCGGTTCATCAAGGGGGCCAGCGCCGCGTTCACCGCGCCCGCCGGATTGTCGATCATCACCACGACGTTCGCCGAAGGGCCCATCCGCAACCGCGCCCTCGCGTTCTACACGGCATGCGGGGCAAGCGGATTCTCGATGGGCCTCGTGCTGTCCGGGCTGCTCACCGAGGTCGGCTGGCGCTGGACGTTCCTGCTGCCCGCCCCGATCGCGATCGCCGCGCTCTTCGCCGCAATCCGGTACGTGCCGCGCGCCGCTCGTCCCGATCGCGCCGGGCAGCGCTACGACGTCACGGGTGCGGTAACCGCCACCGCGTCCATGCTGCTGTTCGTCTACGCCGTGGTCGAGGCGCCGCAGGCAGGATGGGGGTCGGCGCAGACCCTGCTCTCGTTCCTGGTCGCAGCCGCGCTGCTCGCGACGTTCGTCGTCGTCGAGTCGCGCGTCGAGCAGCCGCTCGTGCGCCTGGGCATCTTCCGGTCGCCGGCTCTGGTCCGGGCGAACCTCGGCGCGGTCATCCTGATCGGCTCGTACTTCGGCTTCCAGTTCCTGGTCACCCAGTACCTGCAGACGCTGCTGGGCTGGTCGGCGCTCGAGACCGGTCTCGGCTTCCTGCCGGCAGGCGTGCTCGTTGCACTGGGCGCGACCCGGCTGGGCCCGATCGTCGATCGGTACGGCACGGCCCGGTTGCTGGCCATCGGCTTCGGTTCGCTGACTGCCGGGTACGCGCTGTTCCTGCGCGCTGGCGAGAGCTCGCAGTACGCGGCCGTCGTCTTGCCGACGATCCTGCTGCTCGGCGTCGGGTTCGCGCTGTGCTACCCGTCGCTGAACATCCAGGCCACCGCCGGGGTTGCCGACCACGAGCAAGGGCTGGCGTCCGGGCTGATCAACACGTCCTTCCAGGTCGGCGGGGCGATCATCCTGGCCGTGGTCACCGCGCTGATGACGTCGCACGGCGGCAACACGGCGCACAGCGCGCACGACCTGCTCGCCAGCTACCGCCCGGGACTGATCGTGTCGACCGGTGTGGCCGCAGTGGGCTTCGCCATCGCGCTCTACGAACTGGCCAGCCGCCGGCGCGGACGCGACGCCGAGGCCGTCGTCGTCCGGGCCGGCGCCGAGCCGGAGTTCGAGACAGTCTGACTCGGTACAACGCTGGGCCGCCCTGATCGTCGGGGCGGCCCAGCGTCCTGAGTCGGAAGTTCGTCGCCAGATTCGGTGATCGAGATGTGCGCTGGCAAGGCGGACGAGGAGCCGATGCCGGGGTTGTATCGGCGATGAGGACAACGCCGCCAGCGTGCAGCTGGGCACCGGAGATGGGGACTGGAACTTTCGACTCAGGACGCTCGCGGCATCATTTGCCCATGAGTACGACTGAGCAACAGCTCGCGGCCCTGCGCGCGTCGACGGCCGACCTGCTGACCGGGATCGACGCCGAGCAGTGGTCGGACGCGGACATGCGCGCCCCCTCGCTCCTGCCGAACTGGACGCGCGGCCACGTGATCACCCACATCGCGCGCAACGCCGACGGCATCACGGCAACCCTGGCCGGGGCGTTGCGGGGCGAGATCGTGCTCCGATACCCCGGTGGCCCGGCCGGCCGGGCGGCCGATATCGAGGACGGCGCCGGCCGTAGCGCCGTCGAGCTCGTCGACGACGTCCGCGAGTCGGCCGGCCGGATCGATCGGCTGTTCGGCGCGGTCGCCGACGCCGACGGATGGGACCTGCCGAGCGAGGAAAGCCGTCCCGCCCGCTACTGGGTGAAGGCTCGCTGGAAGGAGGTCGAGATCCATCGCGTCGACCTGGCCGGTGCATACACCGCCGCCGACTGGCCCGCCGAGTTCGTCGACTACCTGCTCCCCCGCATGGCCGACGAGGTCGGGTCGCGACTCGACACGGCCGTTCGCGTCGAGGTCGACCCGGACGGTTCGACGACGACCGATCTCGGCGGCAAGGTGTGGACAGCTGGCGGCGGCGATCCGGTCGTCGTGCGCGGTCCGGACTGGGCACTGCTCGCCTGGCTGATCGGCCGCCCGATGCTTGCCGCCGGTGCCGTGACCGCAACCCCCGAGCTGACCCCCTGGTTGTAAACCGCTATCGGCGGGTCAGCCGGAAGATGCGGATCTCGCGGTCCGTCCGCGCGGCGTACGTGTCATAGGCGGGCCAGTCAGCCGTGACGAGCGCCCAGAGCTGGTCGCGTTCAGCGCCCCCGGCGAGCGTCGCGCGGACGTCGATGCACTCGGGGCCGAGCTCGATCGTCGCCTCGGGATCGGCGATCAGGTTGCTCGACCACGCCGGATGATGCGGCTGGCCCCAGTTCGAGGCAGTGACCACCCAGTCGCCGTCGGCACGCGAATACAGCACGGGTGTCGTCCGGGGCTGGCCGGTCTTGCGACCCGTGGTCGTCAGGAGCAGCTGCGGCAGCGCGTTGTGCCCGAGGATCGTCAGCCTGCCGCGGGTCTTGCGCTCGATCCATCGATCGATCGGCACGATGCGACGCCCGAGGGCCGAGAACCATTTGCGGTGCCCGAGCCGCCGCAACAGCGCGCTGTAATGGCCGGTCATGATGGCAGTCTGCCGCGCGACGAGGCGCACCGCAGCCCGGCTAACCGAGGAGCGCGCGCACCTCGTCGTCGGTCACCTGACGGAAGTCGGCATAGTGCGCGCCGACCGAGCCGAAGCGTCTCGGCACGTACACGACGACCACGTCGTCGGCCTCCTGTTCGAGTTGCGCAACCGACTGCCAGGACGCGACCGGCGCGGCGACGATCACCGACTTGGCCTGTGTGTGCGCGGACCGGACAGCGGCCCGCATCGTCGCTCCCGTCGCGATGCCGTCGTCGATCAGCACTGCCGTGCGACCGGCGAGATCGAGGGGTGGCCGCTCGCCCCGGTATGCCGATTCGCGCCGGCGCAGCTCGCCGAGCTCGCGGTCGGTTATCTCGGCGATGTCGTGGGCATCGACGTCCGGCACGCTCGCCAGGACGTCGTCGTTGAGCACGCGCACCCCACCCGTCGCCACGGCGCCGAGGGCGAGCTCGGGGTAGCCCGGCACGCCGAGTTTGCGTACCGCGAACATGTCGAGCGGAGCATCGAGCACGGCAGCCACGGCCGCCGCGACCGGAATGCCGCCACGAGGCAACCCGAGCGCGACGAGATCGCCGCCGGCGTAGCCATCGAGCTTGGCGATCATCGCGCCGAGCTCGCGTCCGGCCGCGTCACGATCCCGGAATCGGGGCGTCTTCTTGCCTCCTCACGGTCGTCTCTATGCTGACCGCCACCCCGCTCGAGCGCTAGCCCGTGCGCTCGATCACCCGGTCGGTGAGCCCTTCGAATCCGGCCCGCGCCGGCATGTCCGGCAGGTCGACCAGCATC
>DASXRA010000384.1:0-8118 GCA_036506855.1 Jatrophihabitantaceae bacterium | reverse complement strand
GGATCAGCCGGACGGCGAACTCGGCATCGCCGGCGGTGAGCTCGGGCTCGGTCAGCGCCAGGTAGCGCAGCCGGTCGCAGGCGTCCGAGGCGTTGGAGATCAGCTCGCGCAGGAACACCGCCTTGTCGCTGTAGATCGAGTGCGCGACGATGTCGAGCAGGCCGGCGACCATGCCCCGGACGCCGGTGCTCGACGCGACGATCGACCAGCCCGGGCCGTCCGCAAATGAGACGCCGACGCCTGCCCACCGCGCACAGTCGTCGACGGTCGTGGCAGCGTCACCGGGCAGGGCGGCGTCCTCGTGGTTGGCCGCCAGGCCGGCGCGCAGTGCCTCGCGCAGCGCGCGAACCCGTCGCACGTCCGAGTCGGAGGCATCGTTCGCGTCGAACCCGTGGGCCTGCGCCCAGTCACGCAGGCCGCCGCGGTCGACGAGCACGTCGGTGCCGAGGTCGAGGTCGAGGTCTCGGGTGTTGACCAGATCGCGCACCAGCTCCAGCCGGCCCGGTGCGGGTTGGACGGGTGAAGTCACCCGTCCACGATAACCGCCTTGCGCTGTTGTCCAGTTACTCCATAACCTGCTTGACCATGACGGCAGTAACGCCCGACGTGGCGGCGTCACCGAAGGCCTGGGCGAACCGGAACTTCCGCTGGATCTGGGCGGCGTCGACGGCATCGTTCTTCGGCTCCGAGATCGGCGAGATCGCGCTGCCGCTGCTGGCACTCATCACGCTCAACGCGTCGGCCACGCAGGTCTCGTTCCTGAGGGCGATGCAGTTCGCGCCGTTCCTGCTTGCCACGATGCCGTTCGGCGTCCTGGTCGACCGTCACAGGCGCCGGCCGCTGATGATCGGCGCCGACCTCGGACGGTTCGTGCTCGCCGCCGCGATTCCGCTGGCGATCTGGGCCGACGTGCGGTCGATGGGCCTCGTCTACGGTCTCGTGTTCGCGATCGGGACGCTGACCGTGCTCTACCAGGTCGCCGAGTTCGCGTTCCAGCCGCTCGCGGTGACCACCCGGCAGTTGCCCGACGCCAACGCCAAGATCGTCGCGACCCAGCAAGCGGCGAGTATCGGTGGCCGCGGGCTCGGCGGGCTATTCGTCAGCGCGCTCACCGCCCCGGCCGCCATCGCGGTCAACGCGGTCACGTACCTCGCCTCGGCCGCGAGCCTGAGCCGCGCGAGCGTCGCCGAGTCGCGTCCAGTTCCGGAGGCGCGGGTCACCTCAGCCTCGAGCGAGGTGAAGGAAGGTCTACGGATCACCCTGGCCAACCGCTTCGTCCGCGGCCTGCTCGGCGAGGCGACCACGTACAACTTCTTCAACGAGATCTTCATGCTCGGCCTGACGATCTACGCGATCAGGCACCTCCACCTGGGTGCGGCGGGCCTCGGGCTGATCCTGATGGTCGGCGGATTCGGCTCGTTCCTCGGCGCGTGGTTCGGCACCCGGGCCACGGCGAGGTTCGGGTACGGACGCGTGCTGCTCGCGACCTTGATCGTCGGCAACAGCGTCCAGGCCGCGGCGGTCCTGAGTACGCATGGCGGACCCGCGTCGCTCACGCTGCTGTGTGCGATCTTCCTGATCTCAGGGGTCGGGATCGGAGTGGCAAACTCCCACGCGATCACGGTGCGCCAGCTCGCGCTTCCCGTGCAGGCTCGCGGCCGGGTGAACGCGGCGTACCGGCTGGTCTCCTGGGGCGTCGTCCCGATCGGGACCATCGCGGGCGGCGTCATCGCGCAGCGCTACGGACCGTGGAGCGCCGAGCTCGTCGGCGGGATCGGCGTGGCCCTCGCGACGGGGTGGGTTGCGTTTTCGCCCATCCCTCGACTTCGCTCCGTCGAGGACGCCGCGCTCCGGACTTGAGCTACAGGTTGCCGCGACGCTCCTGCTCGCGCTCGATCGCCTCGAACAGTGCCTTGAAGTTGCCCTTGCCGAAGCCGAGCGACCCGTGCCGCTCGATCAGCTCGAAGAACACGGTGGGCCGGTCGCCCACCGGCTTGGTGAAGATCTGCAGCAGGTAGCCGTCCTCGTCCCGGTCGACCAGGATCCCGCGTGACTTGAGCTCCTCGATCGGCGCCCGGACGTGCCCGATCCGGGCCCGAAGGGCGGGGTCGTCGTAGTAGGACGCGGGCGTGTCGAGGAACTCGACGCCACGGGCGCGCATCTCGTCGGTGGCGCGCAGGATGTCGTTCGTCGCGAGCGCGATGTGCTGGCAGCCCGGCCCGGCGTAGAAGTCGAGGTACTCGTCGATCTGGCTCTTGCGCTTGCCGAGCGCCGGCTCGTTGAGCGGGAACTTGACCCGGTGGTTGCCGTTGGCCACCACCTTGGACATCAGCGCCGAGTAGTCCGTCGCGATGTCGTCGCCGATGAACTCGGCCATGTTCACGAAGCCCATTACCCGGTTGTAGAAGCCGACCCACTCGTCCATGCGGCCGAGCTCGACGTTGCCGACGCAGTGGTCGACGGCCTGGAACAGCCGCTTGTCCGGCGCTTCCAGTGCGGACGTCCGTGTCGTGAAGCCTGGCAGGTACACCCCCGAATAGCGCGAGCGGTCGATCAGCGTGTGCCGGGTGTCGCCGTACGTCGCGATCGCGGCCACCCGCACTACACCGTCGGAATCGCCGACGTCGTGCGGCTCTTCGAGGACGGTGGCGCCCGCCGTCCGGGCGTGCTCGATACAGCGGTCGACGTCGGGCACCTCGAGGGCGATGTCGACGACGCCGTCGCCGTGTAGGCGGTGGTGGTCGGCGTAGGCGCTGTCGGGCGCGACTGCTCCGGCGATCACGAACCGCGACGAGCCCGAGCGCAGCACGAACGCCTTGTGGTCGCGATTGCCGGTCTCGGGCCCGCTGTACGCGACGAGCTGCATGCCGAACGCGTGCTGGTAGAAGTGGGCGCTCTGCGTGGCGTTGCCGCTGACGAAGACGACCGCGTCCAGCGCGGTGACCGGGAACGGGTCGGTCGAGGCGTCGTAGTCGACCAGCCCGACGAGCTGCTTGAGCCGTTCGGCGGTCAGGTCGGCTTCGCGCTCTTCCGGGGTGAGGTCGACAGATGTCATGACCTAACCCTGCGTTGGACGGCCATGGCAATGCAAGTATTCGCTCGAAAGCCAGTCAACCTGCACAGTTTGCACAGCACGATCGCTCTCAGCCTGGGCAAGTGTTCAGCTGAACGCCGCTTCCAAAGCTGCCAGCACCGCGAAGACCGCGAACACGCCGCCGGCGACGCGATGGACGGACCGTACCGGTACTCGCTTGATGACCAGCCGTCCGGTGACGACCGCAAGCGCGGCCACCACGACGAGCGCCAGCCACGCTCCGACGCCCACCGCGATGGGTTGGCCGAGGCGTGCGACTAGGCCGGCCGTGGCGAGCTGGCTGGCGTCGCCCCATTCCGCCGCGAAGAGCACGCCGAACGACGTCAGGACGGCACGCCGGGTCGGTACGTTCTGGCGCGCCTCGTCCAAGGCGATCTCCTCGGGCTCGTCCAGGCTCTCGCGTACCAGCAGGACCGCCCCGAGCGCGAACAGGCCGGCCACGACGGCTTCGACCGCCCGCCGGGGCAGCAGGTGCAACAGGTGCCCGGCAGCGACCGCCACCACGCACTGCACCGCGAACGCTGCGGCCACGCCGACGAGCACGTGCCGGAGGCGGTACCGGGTCGAGAGCACGAGCGTCGCGATCAGCGTCTTGTCGGCCAGTTCGACGAGCAGGATCACACCGAACGTGACGGCCAGCGCAGCCAGGAATGCGCTCATCGTCCGCTCATCCTGCCCCGTCGGCCGTGCCTGCCGGGCACGGAGGCCCCGGCGCCCTAGCCTGAGCCTGATGACGACGTACGTGGCGGTGTTCGCGCTCGTCCTGGGCTACCTCGGTCTGGTGGCCGGAGTCCTCGCGCTGCGCACGCTGGGCCGGTTGCGCCGCGCGACGGCCATCCTCGGACGCGGCGCGCACGGGCGCGAGTCGATGCTCGAGGCCGCCGAACGCCACATCGAGTTGACCAGCGCGGTCGCGGACCAGCTCGGGGCGCTGCGCACGTACCTGGACGCGACTCGGGCGGAGATGTCCTCGGCCGTGCGCGCCCGGCAGGCTGAGGCGGCGCGGTCACTGCGCAACGTCGCGCTCGTGCGCTACGACGCGTTCGACGACATCTCCGGGCGCATGTCGTTCTCGCTCGCGCTGCTCGACGACGAGGGCGACGGCGTCGCGCTGACCGCGATAACCGGGCGCAGCGACACCCGCGTGTACGCCAAGGGCGTGAGTGGCGGCGCCGGCGAGCAGGAGCTCTCGCCCGAGGAGCAGCAGGCAGTCAAGGCCGCACTCAAGCGCGGTGGCGCCGTCCGCGAGGCCAAGGAGCCTAGCCAGATCGCGAGCTGACGCCCGCGCGCCGATACGCTCAGCGATCGTGACCGACGCACGACCTCGCCTCGCCTTCCTGGGACCGGCCGGCACGTTCGCGCATGCCGCGCTGCGGACGTTGCCGATCGCGGCGGACGCCACGCTGCTGCCCCAGGCGAACGTGACCCTGGCCATCGACGCAGTGCGCGCGGGCGAGGCCGACGGGGCGCTGGTCCCGCTGGAGAACTCCGTCGAGGGCGCCGTGCCGGCGACGCTGGACGAGCTGGCCGCCGGCGAGCCGCTGATGATCGCCGAGGAGACCTACCTGCCGGTGCTCTTCGACGTCCTGGCGCGTCCGGGCACTGTGCTGGCAGACGTGCAGACGGTGGCCACGCATCCGCACGCGGAGGCGCAGACGCGCCGCTGGCTGCTCTCGAACCTGCCCGACGCGACGGTGGCTCTGGTCGGCTCGACGGCCGGCGGCGCGCAGGCGGTCGCCGCCGGCACGTACGACGCGGCCGTGGCACCGCCGATCGCCGGCGAGCTGTACGGGCTGGCCAGCCTCGCGCACGACGTCGCCGACAACCGCGGCGCCGTGACGCGCTTCGTGCTGCTCGCCCGTCCGGGACCACCGGCCAAGCCGAGCGGCAACGACCGCACGACCCTCGTCGCCTACCTGCGCGAGAACCACTCCGGCGCGTTGCTCGAGATCCTCACCGAGTTCGCGGCGCGCGCGGTGAACCTCACGCGCATCGAGTCGCGTCCGACCAAGGGACGCATCGGCCAGTACTGCTTCTCGATCGACTGCGAGGGCCATATCGCGGACGAGCGGGTCGGCGACGCGGTGGCGGCACTGCACCGCATCTGCGCCGACGTCCGGTTCCTCGGTTCGTACGAGCGCCGCGACGGCGCGCAGGGACCGGTTGAGCTCGGGCGGGCCGACGGCGACTTCGTCGACGCCCGCGGCTGGCTGGCGAGAGTCCGGGAAACCGGCCTCAGCTAGCCCCTCTGGGTGGAAATACAGGTATAAATGTCGGCAATGACGGACAACGGCTACGCGGGAGCGCACCGCCAGCCCTCGAAGCCCGGTCGCAAGCAGGTGCCGGCCGACCTGGTGCAGCTGTCGGTGTATGTCCCGCGAGATCTGGCGGACGCTGCTCGCAACGCGGTTATCGCGACCACTCCGTATCCGGGCGGTTACCGACGGCTGTCCGCATTGGTGGCGGACGCGCTCGCCGAGAGGCTCGCCCGCCTGCAGGATCAGTTCAACGACGGCGCGCCCTTCCCCCAGCGCGCGGATGCGCTGCCCCGCGGACGTCCCCCGAAGTAGGTCACGGCGGCGCGTGTTGCCGAGGTGTATCCCGGCCCGAAAACCTGGCGAAATTGCCCCGTTGAAGATCACGGTGTCGCCTTGCAGGTGTCCGGACTGTGCGTTACGTTCCAACGCGGCCGGACAACCAAGGGATCTCTGTGCCAGACGAGCCAATCGCTGAAACGCGCCGAAGAGGCGCTATTTCGGCATGCCTCGGCACGCTCCCTCGGCGCATGGTGGTCGTCGGCGCGTTCGTCCTGCTCGGCTGGATCGGCGTCGGGCTCGCGAGCGCGACCAACGCGTCCGCCGACACCGGATCCGGCAAGTCCACTGCGATCGACGGCCTGCTCGCGCCCGCCGCTCCGCTGCTCGACCGGGTCTCGGCGGTCCTCGGCACGCCCGCTGCGTCCGCGACTCACCACCCGGCCAACGCGCACGCCGGCATCGCGCGGCCCGCGCACTCGGCGCCCGTCACGAAGGCCGCGTCCGCGCCGTCCGCCGACCGGCACCCGCGAAGCACCGCCGCGGCATCCGACCGCGTGCCACTCCTGCCCGGGCTCGTCGACCTGCTCGGCTCAACCGCATCGAACCCCGGCCCGACCGGAGCGCTGTTCGATTCGATGATGGCCGTCGTGGAGCCCGTCGCGCGGGTCACCTGCTCGATCGCGCCCGGGATCACCCGGCCGGCCGGTGAGGACATCAAGCACGTCGGCACGGCCGTCACGTCGATCGCTCCGGTCACGAGCTTGCTGCCTATCGGCTCACTGCTGGACCTCATCACGATGCCGCTGACCGGCGATGCGGCCAGCACCTCGGTGTCCGGGCCGGCACCGGGCCCCGGCCCCGCTGGTTGGTCGAACGTGACGCCGACGAGCGCCGCGCCGAGGGCGGCGCATCAGCCCGCCGCGCCAGTGGCCGCCACGTCCGCGCGCTTCGGTCCGACGGACCAGGCCCTGCCGGCAGCGCCTGCGACGAGTAGCGGCCCGTACATCGGCTCCCGCATCCCGGCGCCAGCACCGGCTCCCCCAGCCGTCCCGGATCTCGCCGTCACGACGGCGTCCGGCTCGGCCGTCACAAGCAACCCGCGATCGGGAACCGGCGTTCCCTCCGGGTTTTCCAGCGAGACCTGGTCAGCGCAGCAGCTGCGACTGCTCGGCACCGCCGAATCGACCCGGTCTCGCTCCGTGCGCGACAGCGCAACGAAGCCACCCGTCTCACCGGACTAGGGCCTCTCTCTCAAACTCAGCTGAAGTGCTGTGCGTCAGCCATGCCTGCCGCCGGCACCCCAACTCGAATTGACCAGAGAGGTCTTCTCCATGAATCCGTGGATTCGGAGATCGCTTAAGGTCGGCCTGCTCGCCGGCGGGTTCGTCTGCATCGGTACTGGCATCGCCAGTGCCCGTGGGACGTCCCCGGCCCCGGCAGCGCCGTCCAGCGACGATCTAACCCAAGTTGTCGCGCGGCAGGTGCCGTTGCTCGACCAGGCCACCAAGCCGCTGTATCGGGTCAAGTCCGATCCGGTCGGCTCGGTGCTCGGCGACGCGACGCAGCTGGTGTCAAGCCTTACCGGGAGCCCGTCCGGCATCCAGCCCATGCACGCCGCGTCAGCCAAGGCGGACAGTCCCGCTTCTGGCTCCGTGTCGATATCAGCCCACGGCTCCGCGTCGCCTGACTCGGGCGCATCGCTCGAGGTCAGCGTCTCGGCCGGCTTGATGGGCAAATCGGTAACAGCGACGGCGAGCGCCGGCTCGTCCTCAGCACCACACGTGTCAGTGACGTCGAAGGCGACGACCGCAGCCACCGCCACGCCAGCAAGCTCGAAGTCCGCAAACCTGCTCGGCAGCGTGCCTGCTCTCGGACAGATGCTGTCCGGCTCCGGTTCGGCTCAGCTCGGCGGGAACGTTGCGCCTGACGGATCGACAATCGCCGGCTGGGGCTCGAGTGAGTTCAGCGGCGGCGTCTCGCCGGATGGACCGGCCGTGTCCGGCTCCAGCTCGGCAGCCGTCTCCAGCATCATGACGCCGGCCGGACCGGCACTTGACGGCGCTGGCTCGCTGAAGCTCGCCGGCAGCCTGCCAACCCTGCCGACCGACGGCCTGCCCGGCCTGGACAGCCTCACCTCGATGCTGCCCACCGGCCTGCCGTCACTGGACAGCCTGCCGTCACTGGACAGCCTGACCTCAGCACTGCCCACCGGCCTGCCCTCGCTCGACAGCCTGCCCGGCCTGGACAGCCTGACCTCAGCACTGCCCACCGGCCTGCCGTCACTGGACAGCCTGACCTCAGCACTCCCGACCGGACTTCCCGGCCTGGACAGCCTCACCTCAGCACTCCCGACCGGACTTCCCGGCCTAGACAGCCTGACCTCAGCACTCCCGACCGGACTTCCCGGCCTGGACAGCCTGACCTCAGCACTGCCCACCGGCCTGCCGTCACTGGACAGCCTGACCTCAGCACTCCCGACCGGACTTC
>DASXRA010000383.1:0-1971 GCA_036506855.1 Jatrophihabitantaceae bacterium | reverse complement strand
TCTACCGGTCGATGAAGGGCGACGGTGTCGAGTTCGTCGGCCTCGACGTCAAGGAGGTCGGCCGCGACGCGCCGAACGCGTTCGTCCACGACTTCAAGATCACCTACCCGAGCGTGTGGGATCCGAAGGCCAAGACCGCGTTGCAGCTCGGCAAGTTGCCGGTCTCGACGGCGGGTCTGCCCTGGACAGCGATCGTTGACAGGCAGCAGCGGGTCGCCGCCGTCTACGTCGGCGAAGTCCTCCCGGCCGACGTCAAGCCCGCATTGACGTCGTTGCTCGCCGAATCCTGACCGTGTTTCCCGCCGCGGCCCTCGACTCCGCTCCTCGCTGCGCTGCGGTACTCGCTGCGATGCTCGTGAAGGGCCTCGTCTCGTGATGCTGGCCAGCGGCTTCTCGAACACCGTCACCGACGGGTCGCTGTTCGCGGCCGCCGGCGTCGCGGCGCTGGTCGGGCTGATCGGCTTCCTGTCGCCGTGCGTGCTACCGCTCGTGCCGGGATACCTCTCCTACGTGGCGGGGCTGTCCGGCGAGGAGGAGCAGACGCATCCGCGGCGGATGGTCGCCGGCGCGGTGCTGTTCGTCGCGGGATTCACCGTGATCTACGTCGCCGAGGGAGCGCTGTTCGGCAGCCTGGGCGACGCGATCCGCAACCACACCGTCTCGATCGAACGCGTCCTCGGCGCCATTACGATCGTGCTCGGGCTCGTCTTTCTCGGACGAATCCCCTTACTGCAAAGGGAGATTCGCTTCCATCGCCTGCCGCGTACCGGCCTGGCCGGCGCCCCGCTGTTGGGCATCGCGTTCGGCCTGGCCTGGGCGCCCTGCCTGACGCCGACGCTCGGCGCGGTGACCTCGCTTGCATACACGCAAGGGACGGCCGGGCGAGGTGCCCTGCTCATGGTGTTCTACTGCGTCGGCCTCGGGCTGCCGTTCGTGCTCGTGGCGGCAGGCGTCGGCTGGGTGTCCGGTGCGCTCGGCCTGATCCGTCGACACGCCCGGGTGGTCAGCCAGGTCGGCGGCGCGCTGCTGATCGTCATCGGCGTGCTGCTTGTCAGCGGCGTCTGGGACCACTGGATGATCGAGCTGCGCGCGAACTTCAGCACGGTCGGCGTCGGGTCCGGACTGTGATGCGCCGGGTCCGGCGGCTGTGGCGCCGGTTGATCAGCATGCGGACGGCGCTCGTCCTGCTGTTCCTGCTCGCACTGGCGGCGGTGCCCGGATCGCTGCTGCCACAGCGTCCGCTCAACCCGACGAAGACCGACAACTACCTGGCGACGCACGGGTCGTGGGGACGTTTCCTCGACCACCTCGGCATGTTCGACGTGTTCGGCTCGGCGTGGTTCGCCGCGATCTACCTGCTGCTGTTCGTGTCGCTCGTCGGCTGCCTGGTGCCGCGCATCCGGGTGCACGCGTGGGCGATGATGGCCAAGCCGCTGCGCGCGCCGAAGAATCTCGACCGGCTGCCCGAGTCGGGACGCTTCGAGAGCGGCGACTCGCCTTCGGCGTACGCGGACGCGGCCCGCGGTGTGCTGGGCCGACGGTGGCGGGTGATACGCCGTGAGGAGGCCGGCGGCGTGATCACGCTGTCGGCCGAGAAGGGGTACAGCCGCGAGACCGGCAACCTGATCTTCCACATCGGCCTGCTGACCGCGCTGATCCTGATCGCGGTCGGACGCCTGTACAGCTACCAGGGCTCGGTGATCGTCCAGCAGGGCCAAGGCTTCTGCAACACGGTGACGTCCTACGACTCGTGGCGCCCGGGCCGCCTTGCCGCCGAGGGCAAGATCGGGCCCGCGCCGTTCTGCATGGACTCGCTCAACCGGTTCACCGCTGACTACCTCGACGACGGCGCGCCGTCAAAGTTCGCGGCCGACATCACCTACTCGCTCGGCCTGGACGGCGGGCCGCGCCACCACGTCCTGACCGTGAACCATCCGCTGCGGCTGGAGGGCGATCGGCTCTACCTGATCG
>DASXRA010000382.1:0-8521 GCA_036506855.1 Jatrophihabitantaceae bacterium | reverse complement strand
CGATCGCTGTGACCCGCCACGCGGTCAGCCCGCCGACCGTGTCGGCGTTGAAGACCCGGCCATACATCGCGCGCGTCGCGCCGTTGTGCTCGACGCCTTCGGCGAATTCGCGCCGCGACTGGACCGTGTCGTACAGGCGTCCGTAGCTGTACGACGTCGAGGCTGCGAACGCGGTGGCCGCATACGCCCAGACCGCGATCATGATCCGGTCGCGTCGCAGGCCGAGCTTGACGAGTGCGCCCGTGCCGAGCAGCTGGTTCATTGCGGGACGTCCTGGTAGTGGCGCAGGAACAGCTGCTCCAGGGTCGGCGGCTGGCTGACCAGCGAGCGCACGCCGATCTTGGTCAGCTCACCGAGGATGTTGCCGAGGTCGGCGGTGTCAACCTCGAAGCGCACCCGATTGCCCTCGACGCTGAGGTCGTGAACTCCCCGTACGCCGGCCAGGCCGTTGGGCGGCGCCGCGAGCTCGGCGTTGATCGAGGTCCGCGTCAGGTGTCGCAGGTCGGCGAGCGTGCCGGACTCGACCGTGCGGCCGTCGCGGATGATGCTGACCCGGTCGCACAGCGCCTCGACCTCGGACAGGATGTGGCTGGACAGCAGCACGGTGCGTCCGCTCGCCCGCTCGTCGACGATGCAGCTGCGAAAGACCTCTTCCATCAACGGATCCAGGCCGGACGTCGGCTCGTCAAGAATCAGCATCTCGACGTCGGACGCGAGTGCGGCTACTACTGCGACTTTCTGCCGGTTGCCCTTCGAGTACGTCCGGCCCTTCTTGGTCGGGTCGAGCTCGAACCGTTCGAGGAGCTCGGCCCGCCGGCGCTCGTTCAGCCCGCCGCGCAGCCGGCCGAGCAGGTCGATCACCTCGCCGCCGGACAGGTTGGGCCACAGCGTGACGTCACCCGGGACATAGGCCAGCCGGCGGTGCAATGTCGTGATGTCGCGCCACGGGTCGCCGTCGAGCAGGCGCACCGTTCCCGCGTCGGCGCGCAGCAGCCCGAGCAGCACGCGGATCGTCGTGGACTTGCCCGCACCGTTCGGGCCGAGGAACCCGTGGACCTCACCGGCCTCGACGGTCAGGTCAAGCCCGTCGAGGGCGCGCGTACGGCCGAAGGTCTTGACGAGCCCCGAGACGGAGATCGCTGTCGTCATACTGCGACGGTAGCGCAGCGTTCACGATTTTGTGAAATGACTAAAGTCGCTAAACTGCGTGCGTGGCGCAGCGGAGCAAGAGCAAGAAGGTTCGCGACGAGGCCGGGGTCGCGAGATTCATCGAGCGGTTCAGCGGCGCCCTGAACGATGCCGGGATGCCGCGCATGCCGGCGCGCCTGTTCGCGGCACTGCTCGTCGCCGAGGACGGCGGGCTGACCTCCGCGCAACTCGCCGAGCAGATGCAGGTCAGCCCGGCAGCCATCTCCGGCGCCGTGCGCTACCTGATGCAGGTCGGCCTCGTGACGCGGCATCGCGAGGCCGGCGAGCGCCGCGACACGTACCGGCTCTACGACGACATGTGGTACGAGCTGATCGGCAACCAGGACCAGCGATACCTGCGCATGATCGACGCGCTGGAGCAAGGCGTCGAGGCCGTCGGCTCAGCGACACCGACCGGTAGGCGCCTGGACGAGACGGCGAGATTCTTCGACTTCATCCGCGTGGAGATGACCACGCTGATGCAGCGCTGGCGCGAGCAACCGCAACCGCGCCGCAGCCGCTGATCAGTGCGCCGCCTCGTGCCAGTTGGGGCCGACGCCGACCGAGACGTCGAGCGGCACGTCGAGTTGGTACGCGGCGCCCATCTCGCGACGCACGACCTCTTCGACCGCGTCGCGCTCGCCCGGGGCGATCTCGAGGACGAGCTCGTCGTGCACCTGCAGCAACAGGCGCGACTTCAGGTTCGACGAAGCCAGCGAGCGGTGCACGCCGAGCATCGCGACCTTGATGATGTCGGCCGCGCTGCCCTGGATCGGCGCGTTCAGCGCCATTCGCTCGGCCATCTCGCGCCGCTGACGGTTGTCGCTCGTCAGGTCCGGCAGGTAACGCCGCCGGCCCATGATCGTCTCGGTATAGCCGGTCTGGCGGGCCTGCTCGACGACCGACTTGAGGTAGTCGCGCACGCCGCCGAAGCGCGCGAAGTAGGCGTCCATCTGCCCGCGCGCCTCCTCGGGCGTGATCTTGAGCTGCTGGGCCAGCCCGAACGCCGACAAGCCGTAGGCCAAGCCGTAGGACATCGCCTTGACCCGCCGGCGCAGCTCCGGATCGATCTGCTCGGGCGGCAGGTCGAACGCCCGCGACGCGACGAACGTGTGCAGATCCTCGCCGGTCAGGAACGCGTCACGCAGGCCGTCGTCACGCGACAGGTAGGCCATGATGCGCATCTCGATCTGGCTGTAGTCGGCCGTCATCAGCGACTCGAAGCCGGCGCCGACCGTGAACGCCTCGCGGATGCGCCGGCCTTCTGCCGTGCGTACCGGGATGTTCTGCAGGTTGGGGTCGGTGGACGAGAGCCGCCCGGTAGCGGCGATCGTCTGGTTGAACGTCGTGTGGATGCGCCCGGCGTCGTCGATGAGCGGCAGCAGCGAGTCGACGACCGTCTTGAGCCGGGCCACCTCGCGGTGGCGCAGCAAGTGCTCGAGCACCGGATGCTGCGTCTGCTCGTACAGGTGCGCCAGCGCGTCGGCGTCGGTGGTGTAGCCGGTCTTGATCCGCTTCGTCTTCGGCAGGCCGAACTGGTCGAACAGGATCTCCTGTAACTGCTTGGGCGAACCGAGGTTGAACTGCCGGCCGACGACCGAATAGGCGTCCTGCTCGACGTTCTTGACGGCGCCGCCGAGCTCGGACTGCAACTCGAGCAGCTTGTCGGTGTCGGTGGCGATGCCGACGGATTCCATGTCGGCGAGCACGAACGTCAGCGGCAGCTCCATCTCGGCGAGCAGGCGCGCCGCCCCGCGCTCGTCGAGGTCGCCGTCGAGCGCGTCGGCGAGATCGCGGATCGCGGAGGCCCGGACGGTCTCGACCTCGGCTAGAGCGTCGTCCGCTTCGTCCACCCCGCCGTCCAGGGTGAGCTGCCCGGACTCCTCAACATTGGCCCGCAGCTCGCGGTGCAGGTAACGCAGGGCGAGGTCGGCCAGGTCGAACGAGCGCTGGCCGGGCAGCGCGAGGTAGGCGGCGAGCTGCGTGTCGGTTGCGACGCCCGCGAGCGTCCAGCCGCGCTCGCGCAGCGCGAGCAGCGGGCCCTTGACGTCGTGGACGGCCTTGGGCACCGCGGCGTCGGCGAACCAGGCGGCTATCGCCTTCTCGTCCTGCTCGGCCAGCTGATCGGGTTCGAGGAAACCTGCCGCGCCGTCGGCAGCGGCCAGTGCCACGCCGGTCAGCGAGCCGGTGCCCCGGCCCCATGCTCCGCGGAACGCGACGCCGACCCGGCTGCCGTCGCGGGCGTGCTCGTCGAGCCACGCCGCCACGTCGTCCGGGCCGAGCCGAGTCGTGGCGATGTCGAAGCCCTCTTCGGCTTCCGGCTCGGTTGCGGTCAATGCGAACAGCCGCTCGCGCAGTACCCGGAACTGCAGGTTGTCGAACAGGGTGTGCACTCGTTCGCGGTCCCAAGGCTGCCGCTGCAAGGACGACAGGTTGAGGTCGAGCGGCACCTCGCGCACGAGCTCGGTGAGCTGCCGGTTGCGGATGACGTTTGCCAGGTGTTCGCGCAGCGCGTCGCCGACCTTGCCCTTGACGGTGTCGACGCGCTCGACCAGGGCGTCCAGCGATCCGTACTCGCGGATCCACTTGGCTGCCGTCTTCTCCCCCACGCTCGGGATGCCCGGCAGGTTGTCGCTCGGGTCGCCGCGCAGGGCCGCGAAGTCCGGGTACTGAGCCGGCGACAGGTCGTACTTGGTCTTGACCTCTTCGGGCGTGAACCGGGTCAGGTCGCTGACGCCCCGGCGTGGGTAGAGCACGGTCACGTGATCGTTGACGAGTTGCAGGCAGTCGCGATCGCCGGTGCAGATCAGCGTGTCCCAACCCTCCGCGCTGGCCTGCGTGGTGATCGTGGCGATGACGTCGTCCGCCTCGTAGCCCGCGACCTCGAGTGTGCGAATGTGCAGCACTTCGAGCACCTCGCGGATCAGCGACAGCTGCGCGGCGAAGTCTGGCGGCGTCTCGGCACGCCCGGCCTTGTACTCGGCGTAGGTCTCGGTGCGGAACGTCTTGCGCGAGACGTCGAAGGCCACCGCGATGTGCGTCGGCTCCTCGTCGCGCAGCAGGTTGACGAGCATCGACGTGAAGCCGAACACGCCGCTCGTCGGCTGGCCCGTGGTCGTCGACATCTCGACTTCGCGCAACGCGTAGAAGGCGCGGTAGGCCAGCGAGTGACCGTCGAGAAGGAGCAGCCGGGAACCCGTCACGGGGCCTGAGTCTAGGTCCAGCCGCCGACAGCGGGCGGGCGCTACGCGCCGCGGCTGATTGCGCGGGCAGCGAGGCTGCGCCCCCCGCGACGGGCTCGGCGCAGCAGCGCGAGCCGGTCGGCGCCGTCAGCGATTCCGAGCGAGCGGCGCAGCGTCGAGGTGGCCGCGATGCGGCGCACGACGAGTGGCGCGAAGCCGAGCCGCGCCAGGTAGCGGTTGGCATCACGCGAACCGGTGACCGCGGTCGCGACGACGTGCTCGATGCCGCGCTGATCGGCCAGGTGCACGGTCGCGGCGAGCAGCGCCCGCCCGACCCCGCGGCGCCGGTGACGTTGCGCCACGATCAGGTGGCTGATGTGCAGGACCGGCGTCGGTGTCACCGGGCCGACCTCGTCCTCGGCCACCACGACGAGCCCGACAACGGCCGTCATGTCGTCGGTCGCTACCAGCACCGATCGGTCGTCGGCGGACACGAGCGTGGCGAACCGCTCGGCCAGGTGCGCGAGCGTGTCGGCATGGAACTGCCGCGCACCCAGCGCGCCAAGCGGCAGATCGGTCGACTCGAAGAGCGTGACCAGGTGCGGCACGTCGGCCATTTCTGCCGGCCGCACACGAACGTGACTTCGCGACACCGCTCTCTCCCTGCGGATTCGGGCCCCGTTGTGCACCGAGTTCGATCACCGCCCGGCCGCGTCATGATGACCGGCGGGCAGCCAAACCCTAGCCGCCTTGGCATGTCGAGCGGGAGGGCAGGCACGCCAGCATGGCAGCTACCTGAACACGGACTTGACGCGACACCACGATCAGTAGTACGCGGCTCAACTACCTCCGCCGCCGCTGAGTACCAGTTCGGCCACTGCACGCATGGATGTCCGGTTGTCCATCGCGGCGCGCTGAATCCACCGGAATGCCTCGGGTTCGCTCATCCGGTGCTCGGACATCAGCACGCCCTTGGCCCGCTCGATCAGCTTGCGCGCCTCGAGCCGCTCGCGCAGGTTGGTCACCTCGGACTCCAGCGCGCGGATCTCGGCGAACCGCGACGTCGCCATCTCGATCGCGGGAAACAGATCGCGCTTCTGGAACGGCTTGACAAGGTAGGCCATTGCACCGGCGTCGCGGGCCCGCTCGATGAGGTCGCGCTGGCTGAACGCCGTGAGGATGACGACCGGCGCGATCCGCTTGCTGGCGATCTGCGCGGCGGCGGTGATGCCGTCCATCTTGGGCATCTTCACGTCGCAGATGACCAGATCCGGGACGAGCTCGGCGGCGAGCGTCACAGCCTGCTCGCCGTCCGCGGCCTCACCGACGACCTCGTAGCCCTCTTCCTGGAGCATCTCGCGCAGGTCGAGCCGGATCAGCGCCTCATCCTCGGCGATCAGCACCCGCTTCGGCGAGGGATCGGCAACCGGCTGGCTTGCCACGGGCGCTGCCTCCTGTGCCATAGACGGCGATGTCTGGCAGGTAGCCTACGGTGTCGAAGGCCAGCAATGCTGGTGGCTTGCGCCCCCGTATCCCAACGGAAGAGGAAGCGGACTCAAAACCCGCACAGTGTGGGTTCAAATCCCACCGGGGGCACCCGAAAGTGTCGTACGCGCCGGGTAGCAATGTGACGTGTACGGCGAGAAGACTCGCGCGCTGGCGTTCGAGCTGCGCGCGGACGGCCTGTCTGTTGCCGCGATTCACCGGCGGCTGAACGTCTCGCGGGCCGCGATCGCGCAGTGGCTGATCCAGCCGCCGTCCGCGCGTCGGGTCCACGACCGGTGCTTCATCTGCACCGGCGCCCCATGCTCGGAAGGCGCGCTCTACACGTACCTTCTCGGGCAGTACCTGGGCGACGGATATCTCGTAACAAGGGCGCGCGTCCCCAAACTCCGGATCGCATGCGCGGACGCCTACCCGGCTATCGCCGCCGAAGTCGACAGCGCGATGACCACGCTGTGCGGCAATCGCGTCAGCGTCACCCGGGCAATCGGCTGCAGCGATCACGCAACGTACTGGACGCACTGGCCGTGCTTGTTGCCACAGCACGGTCCGGGGCGCAAGCACGAACGGCCGATCGTGCTGGCGGACTGGCAGCGCGTGATCGTCGAAGAACATCCGTGGTCGCTGATCCGCGGACTGATCCACTCCGACGGCTGCCGGGTGATCAACCGCGTCGTCGTCCACGGCAAGGCCTACGAATACCTGCGCTACTTCTTCAGCAACGAATCGGTCGACATCCAGGCGATCTTCACCGCCGCGCTCGACCAGGTGGGCGTGCCGTGGCGCAACAACCGCGCCAACAGCGTCTCGATCGCGCGTCGCGCCGGCGTGCAGCTTCTCGACGAGCACGTCGGTCCGAAGCGCTAGGGCGACACCCGGCAGAATGCGTGCAATGAGCGCTCACATGACGCCTGAGCAGTTCCGGAAACACGGCTACGAGGTCGTCGACTGGATCGCCGACTACTACGAGCGGATCGAGTCCTTGCCGGTGCTGTCACAGGCCGAGCCGGGCGCCGTTCGCGCGGCCCTGCCCGCCGAGCCGCCCGAGCAAGGCGAGCCGTTCGACGCCGTGCTGCACGACCTGGACGAAGTGATCTTGCCGGGTATCACGCACTGGCAGCACCCGTTGTTCTTCGCCTACTTCCCGGCGAACGCCAGCGGACCGGCGATCCTCGGCGACCTGCTCGCCTCGGGACTCGGCGTGCAGGGCATGCTCTGGGCGACGTCCCCCGCCGCGACCGAGCTCGAGACGCACGTGCTCGACTGGCTCGCCTCGCTGTTCGACCTGCCGGCCGCCTTCCGGGGCAACGGCGTCATCCAGCACACAGCGTCCGACGCCGCCCTGGTCGCGCTCGTCGCCGCGCTGCACCGGGTCAGCGGTGGTGGCACCGAATACAAGGGTGTCCACAGTGGACAGTTCGCCGTGTACACGTCCGCGCAGACGCATTCGTCGGTGGAGAAGGCGTGCCGGGTCGCGGGGCTCGGGGCCGACGCGCTGCGCAAGATCGACATCGACCCGGGCACCCAGGCGGCGCGACCCGAGCACCTGCGCGCGCTGGTCGAGGCTGACGTGGCGGCAGGCATCATCCCGGCGCTCGTCGTCGCGTCGGTCGGCGCCACCGGGACGGGCGCCGTCGACCCCACCCGCGAGCTGGCCGCGATCGCCCGCGAGCACGGCGCCTGGCTGCACGTCGACGCGGCCTGGGCCGGCGTTGCGACGATCTGCCCGGAGCTGCGCTGGCTCAACGACGGCGTCGAGCTCGCCGACTCCTACTGCACCAACCCGCACAAGTGGCTGCTAACGAACTTCGACTGCGACGCGTTCTGGGTGGCCGACCGGGGCGCTCTGCTCGGCGCGCTCTCGATCCTGCCCGAGTTCCTGCGCAACGCGGCCACCGACTCCGGTGAGGTGATCGACTATCGCGACTGGCACGTACCGCTCGGCCGGCGCTTCCGCGCGCTCAAGCTGTGGACGGTCATCCGGTGGTACGGCGCCGAGGGGCTGCGCGAGCACATCCGCGGGCACGTCACGCTGGCTCAGGAGTTCGCCTCTTGGGTCGCGGCCGACGACAGGTTCGAGCTGGTCGCGCCGCATCCGCTCGCGCTGGTGACATTCCGGCTGCGCGAGGGCGACGACGCGACGCGGGCACTGATGGACCGGGTGAACGGTTCCGGCGAGCTCTACCTGACGCACACCGTCGTGAACGGCGCGGTGGCATTGCGCATGGCGATCGGCTCGCCGCAGACGCAACGCCGCCACGTCCAAGCCGCGTGGGCGGCACTGAGCGCGACCTAGGCGCTAGGGACGCGCATCATGCCTTCCTGCACCACGCTGGCGATGTGCCGGCCGTCCTTCGCATAGAGCTGCCCCATCGCCAGGCCACGCCCGCCTGATGCCGAGGGCGAGCTCATGTCGTACAGGAACCACTCGTCCGCGCGGAACGGGTGGTGGAACCACATCGCGTGGTCGAGCGACGCGCTGATCACCGGATCGATCCCCCATGCCAGCCCGTGATGGACCAGCACGGACTCGAGCAGCGTCAGGTCGGAGGCGAAGGTCAACGCGCACACGTGCACCAGCGGGTCGTCGGGCAGGCGGCCGTCGGCGCGCAGCCACACCCGGTGCGGGCCGGCGTCGCGGGGACCGC
>DASXRA010000381.1:0-9173 GCA_036506855.1 Jatrophihabitantaceae bacterium | reverse complement strand
CGACCGCTTGGTCTGCGCCGCGAGCCCGGCACGCAGCTTGATGTAGGACACCGGACCGTCCACATATGCGGCCAGCAGCGCATCGTCGTGGTCGACCAGCAGATCTGCCAGGCCGTCGGCAAATCCGGTCTCCGCTGCGTCGTACGGAAAGAATTCCGGGCTGCGGGTACCCAGGCCGCGCGTCGTTCCCATCGCGATTATTGACGGATCGAGCCTCTCGGAAATGCTCTGCAGGACGTCTGCGTATTGCGCACCGCCACGGTCGATCTTGTTGACGAATATGAGCGTCGGAATGCGCAGGCGCTGCAGGGTCCGCATCAATATGCGGGTCTGCACCTGGACGCCCTCCACGGCCGAGACGACCAGTACGGCGCCGTCGAGTACGCTCAACACCCGTTCCACCTCGGCGATGAAATCCGGGTGGCCGGGAGTGTCGATCAGGTTGACCGTGACGTCGTTGACGACGAACGACACGACGGCGGACTTGATCGTGATACCGCGCTGGCGTTCCAGCGCCATCGAATCGGTCTGGGTGCTGCCGTCATCGACGCTGCCGATCTCGTCGATGACACCGGCGGCGTACAGCAGCCGCTCGGTCAGTGTTGTCTTACCGGCGTCAACATGCGCCAGGATTCCCAAGTTCAGTGTTTGCACTGCGCGTCATGTCCCCTGAATAGGTGGCCAAAGCCTGGTGTACGGACATGGACGCTGGACGCATTTCCCTCTCCTGACGCGATCGGCTGTTGCTGGCAGTGCAGCAGACAGTCGCGTCGTGAAGCAACCGAATTTTGTCGGGCCCGACGCATACAGTCGGCCCCGTGTCGATGTATCGAAGTGATCCGGTCGACGGATTCCGTCTCGCCTACGACCGCACCGGATCGGGTGCGGCGGTGCTGCTGCTGCACGGCTGGCCGGGTGATCGCACCGACTTCGGCGAAGTCTCCGCGCTGCTCGGTGCCGGGCTCGATGTCGTCGTGCCTGACCTTCGTGGGTTCGGCGACTCCGACAAGCACCTGGCCGAGCCTCGCGAGCAGTACAGCGCCGCGGCGCAGGCGCGCAGCATCGCCGGGCTGATCGACGAGCTCGGCCTCGATCGCCCGGTCGTCGCCGGCTACGACATCGGCAGCCGCATCGCCCAGGCGCTGGCCCGCGAGCGTCCAGACCTGGTGTCGGCGCTCGTGGTGTCACCGCCGCTGCCTGGTATCGGCCCGCGCGTTCTGGGCGCTCGCCCGCAAGCCGAGTTCTGGTACCAGGCGTTTCACCAGCTGCCGCTGGCCGAAGTGCTGCTGGACGGCAAGCCCGACGCGGTCCGTGAGTACCTGCGTCATTTCTGGACGCACTGGTCCGGCCCACGCTTCGAGTTGGCCGACGAGCACCTCGCGCATCTGGTGGCGGCCTACTCGGCGCCGGGGGCATTCATCGCGTCGATCGGCTGGTACCGCGCCGGCGCGGGCGCGGTCGCCAGGTCGATTGCCGAACAGGCTCCGGCGCCCGCCGATCGGGCGGCAGTGCCGATCACCGTCCTGTGGCCCGAGCACGACCCGCTGTTCCCGCGGGAGTGGTCCGACCGGCTGGACGAGTTCTTCAGGGCCGTCGACTTGCGCTTCGTCGACGGGGTCGGGCATTTCACGCCGTTGGAGTGCCCGCGCGAATTCGCCGAGGCAATCATGACGGCACGGTCTCGCGGCTCCCATCCGTAAGCTGGCTCGGCGAAACGTCCAGAGGAGGTCCGATGAGCGCGCCCGACGAGTTGGTCAGCGTCCGCTACCTGGTCGACGATGTGCAGGCCGCGATCGACTTCTACACCAGCCATCTCGGCTTCACCGTGCGTTCGAGCGCGGCTCCGGCGTTCGCCGACGTGACCCGCGGGAACCTTCGGCTGCTGCTGTCCGGCCCGTCCAGTTCGGCCGGTCGGGCGATGCCGGACGGCCGCGTGCCAGGCCCCGGAGGCTGGAACCGCATCCACCTGATCGTCGCCGATATCGCGGCCGAGGTTGCCCGGCTGGGCGCTGCCGGGGTCAGCTTCCGAAACGACATCGTCAAAGGACCCGGTGGATCGCAGATCCTGCTCGAAGACTCAGCCGGCAATGTGGTCGAATTGTTCGAGCCGGCCCAGCGACGCGTGCGCTGAACTCATGCGTCACGCTGCGCCGCGACGCGGCGCCAGCCGCGGAAGTAGTCGACCGTGAACTGCTTCGGATACGAGCCGTGCGGCGCCGCCGTCTCGTCCGCGAACTCGTAGATGCCGAGCATGAACTGCATCGGATACGACGGGGACTGCCCGACCGTCTTGACGTGCTTCTCGTCGACGAAGAACGCGACGTCGTCTGGCGTCCATACTGCGGCGTACGTATGGAACTCGCGCACATCGATGTCGACCGGCTCGGCGGCGAACTCGTCGACGATCGCCGGATCGCCGAAGGGGTGCATGCCCATCCGATCAAAGCTCGCCCGGGCTGCACGTCGCGGCCGAAGATCTCGCAGATACAGATTTCCGCCGAGCGGTGCGGCTCGTCCTCGTAGCCGATCATCCACAACGCGACCATGCAACGCGGATCATCCGTCGCCTTCGCCCTCAGCTCGAACCGACCGTACTGCGGCGTATAGAGCCGCTCGTCGGTCTGTGCCTGCCGGACGACGGCGTCCTGGCTGAAACGATGCTGACCGATCCGCCCGCCTTCGTGGCCGGCGAAGACGCCGGTCTGCAGCGACGACACCCGAACCGCCCCGTCGAACTCCGGGCACCACGGCGGCTGGTCCTGCTCGATGCGCAGGCGCAACAGGCCGCCGCCGAGCACATATCGCGCCGCGGCGCGCTCGCGGCTGCTCCACTGCGGCAGGTGGTACGGGAACCATCGCCTCGTGTCGAGGACGTCTGCGTCGAACGTGTCCTCGAACTCCAACTCGTAGCGCACGCCGCCGGAATCGGTCATCGCGACAGCTTCTCAGGATTGCGACCCCCCGGGACGGCCTCGGCCCGCAGCGAGCGGGTCCTTGCAGGTATATGCCTCGGCGCGTATGTTCGGTTCGGTGATGGCGGTATTCGACGTCCTGACCGAGCCGACGCGGCGACGGATCCTCGACGTCCTGCTCGAGCGGCCGCATCTGGTCGGTGAGCTCACCGAGCGGCTCGGCCTGACCCAGCCCGGTACGTCCAAACACCTGCGCGTGCTGCGCGAGGCCGGCCTGGTGCGAGTCCGCGCGGAGGCGCAACGCCGCTGGTACGAGTTGCGCCCGGGTCCGCTTGCCGAGGTCGATGCCTGGCTCGCGCCGTACCGCCGGCACTGGGCCGATCACATCGACGCCCTCGAACGCCATCTCGCGACCATGCCCGACGACGAAGAAGGCGACCCTGCATGAACGGCACGATCCGCACCGCGGACGGCCACACCGTCCTGCGCTTCGAACGGCGGCTCGCGCATCGACCGGAGAAGGTCTGGCGTGCCCTGACCGAAGCCCGGCACATCTCCGAATGGTTCCCGTCCAACATGCAGATGGATCTCGCCGTCGGCGCGCGGATCCGCTTCGTCTTCCGCAACGGCGAAGCGCCCACCCTCGACGGCACGATCACGGAGTTGGATCCACCGCGGGCGTTCGCCTACACGTGGGGCGAGGGCGCGTGGCTGCGGTGGGAAATCCGGCCCGAGCCGGACGGCTGCCTGCTCGTCTTCACGCACACGTTCGACGACCGCCCGTCCGCCGCAAGCTTCGCGTTCGGGTGGCAGACCTGCCTTGGCGCGCTCGAAGCGCGACTCGACGAGCGGCCCACGCCGGCGAGCGAGGACTACGTGACGGTGCACGAGGCCTACTTCGAGGAGTTCGGCCTGCAAGAAGGAACGTCCCAGCAGGACGCCGACGGCTGGACGGTGCACTTCGAGCGCAACTTCCCGTACCCGCAAGAGATGGTCTGGGACGCCCTCGTCGGCTCCGATCCGCCGCCCGAGGCTTCCGCGCTGAAGCCGGGCAGCCTGCTCGAGTACGGCTGGGCGACCACACCCGGCGGCGAGCCGGCCGGCCACGTGCGCTGGGAGGTCACGTCCGGCCCTCCCGGAACCCGGGTGTCGCTCAGCCAGCACGGCCGAGCCGACACGGTGGATGCGACGCCGGCTGCTCTCACGGCGTGGCGAGCGCGACTCGTCGAGCTCGCCCACGAGCTGCGCGCCCGATGGTCCGTCGAGTCGTGACAGTCGTGCAGGTCACCGCGACCGATGGCGTCGACCTTGCCGTGAACGAGGCCGGGCCGCCGGACGCCCCGACGATCGTCTGCGTGCACGGCTACCCGGACAACAGCTCCGCGTGGGACGGCGTCGTGGCCGAGCTGTCCGATCGCTACCACGTCGTGACCTATGACGTCCGCGGCGCCGGTCGTTCGGGCAAGCCGGCGCAGCGGCAGGCGTATCGCCTCGACCAGCTTGCCGCCGATCTGCGCGCGGTCGTCGACGCCGTGAGCCCGGACCGCGCCGTGCATCTGCTCGCGCACGACTGGGGCTCGATCCAGTCCTGGCATGCAGTCACGGGTCAGCAGCTCGCCGGTCGCGTCGCGTCGTACACGTCGGTGTCCGGACCCAGCCTCGACCACACCGCGTGCTGGATGCGCTCGGCGCTGCGTCCGGGCGGCGCCCGGGTGCGCGACGTCGCCCGGCAGCTGGCCGAGTCCGCGTACATCCTGCTGTTCACGCTGCCCGTCCTGCCCGAATGGCTGTGGCGCACGGGCGTGCTCGATCGGGGGCTAGCAGCGGCTTCGGTGATCGGGCGCGACCCGGCTCCTGCCAGCGGCAGCCACCCGACCCCGCGGACGCTCGCCGACAAGATCAACGGCCTGCAGCTTTACCGGGCGAACATGCCGCACCGGCTGCGGCGCCCGCAGCCACGGCGGACCGACGTCCCGGTTCAGGTGCTCGCGCCGACCCGCGACGTGTTCGTCTCCCCTGCCCTGCAGATCGGTGCGCCCGCGCCGTGGGCATCCGACCTGCGCGTGCGCGAGATCGCCGGCGGGCACTGGGTGATCGGCACCCGGCCGGACGTGATCGCCCACCACACGTCCGAACTGATCGAGCACGTCGAGCACGGCGCTGTCGATCGAGCCGCTGACCGTTCGTATGAACGGTGAGCGATCGGCACGGTGCCGACCGCCGGGCGGAAGGGATGTTGCGCGATGCGAAAGCTGATCGCAGTCGAATTCGTCACGCTTGACGGCGTCATGCAGGGCTTGGGATCCCCGGACGAAGACCGTGATGGCGGCTTCGAACATGGCGGCTGGTCGGCGCCGTACTCCGACGACGTGCAAGCTGCGGCCGCGCTTGAAAGCCTGGAGTCGACGACGGTGTACCTCTTCGGGCGTAAGACATACGAGAAGATGATCGGCTACTGGCCGAGCCAGCCCGACGAGAACCCGATGGCCGCGCACCTCAACGCCGCGCCGAAGTACGTCGCCACTCGGACGCTGACCGACCTCACGTGGTCGAACGCCCAGGTGCTCGACGGCGACCTCGTGCCGGCCGTCGACGACCTGAAATCCCGCGGTGAGGGCACCGTCGTCGTCCTGGGCAGCGGGGTGCTCGTCCAGGAGCTCATCGCGAACGACCTCATCGACGGATACCGCTTGTTCCTGCACCCGCTCCTGCTCGGCACCGGCAAGCGGCTGTTCCGCGGGATGGACCGGCCGAGGCCATTGCGGCTCGTCGACTGCACGCCGACGAGCACCGGCGTGCTCATGCTCCGTTACGACGTGCCGGTCAGCTGACGCCGGCCGCGTGCTCGAGCGCGTCGAGCTCTGCGTCGATGTGGCCGAGCAGCCGTTGCAGGTGCGGCACGCTGCGCCGGCATCCGGTCAGCCCGAACGCGAGCGCGTCCGCGTAGCTCGTGCACGTGATGTTCAGAGCCTGCCCGTCGACCGGGATCGACAGCGGGTAGACGCCGTCGAGCCGCGCCCCGTTGTAGTACAGCGGCGCTCGTGGTCCCGGCACGTTGGAGATCACCAGGTTGAACGGCGGACGGAACATGCTCTGCACACCAGGTAGCTGGGCGAGCGCGAGCGGGCTCATCCCGATCGCGCTCATCGCGAGGATCTGAATCGGGCTCATGGTCGACATCGCCGCTTTGCCGTCGGTCATCGACGCATGGATCGCGGCCAACCGGTCGCCCGGGTCAGCGAGGTTGGTGCCCAGGTTGCACATCACGACGCCAACCGCGTTCCCGCCTTCTCGGTGATGGTCGTCGACGTGCAGCGACACCGGCACCATCGCGATCAGCGGGGCGTCGGGCAACGCGTCAAGCCCGTGCAGGTAGGCGCGCAGCGCCCCGGAGCACATCGCGAGCACGACATCGTTCAGGGTCGCGTCGCCTGCCTTTGCGACGCGACGGATCCGGTCGATCGGCCACGACTGCGCCGCGAATCGGCGCGCGCCGGTGATCGGCACGTTGAGCATCGTCTTCGGCGCGGAGAACGACAGCGGCGCCGCCTGATCGTGCAGGCCGCGATTGACCGTCTTGACGAGCGCGCCTGGCAGGCCGGCGGCTTCGGCCGCGATACTCAGCGCGCTGCGTAATGCGCCGGCCGGATCGTCGATCAGGCTGTGCGGCGGCACGTCGCGTGCGTCGTCGTCTGGCGTCGGCCGCGCGGCCCACGGCGCTGGCATGTCACGCTCGTCGGGATCCTCGCTCAGGCTGCTCTGCACCAACCGCAGTGCCGAGACGCCGTCGACCAGCGCATGGTGGATCTTGAAGTAGATCGCGTAACGGCCGTCGGCAAGACCCTCGATCACCGAGACCTCCCACAGCGGGCGGTGCCGGTCGAGCAGGTTGCCATGCAGCCGCGAGCAGAGCGCGAGGAGCTCGAGCACCCGACCAGGCCGTGGCAGGGCGGTGTGCCGGACGTGGTGCTCGATGTCGAACGCGCCGTCCTCGTCCCATCCCCACAGTCCCGCTGTCGCGATCGATCGCCGTGCGCGGCGGCGGAACAGTGGCCGGACGTCGTCGGCGCCGACCATCTGCTGGAACATCCGCCGGACGTCGTCGGAGTCGGCACCGTCCGGCGGCGCGAACAGCTGCAGGCCGCCGACGTGCATCGGGTGTTCGCGTGACTCGACCATGAGGAAGATCGAGTCGGCGGGCGACATGGGTAGCAGCAACGCAACCTCCCGGGTGACACGCCGGCCGCGGACTCACCGATCATGCTCGCCTTCGCGACCGGCTGGCCAACCGTCCGCCCGCCGCGTCACTTGTCAGGCGAGTCCAGCGACGCCGATCAGAGTGCCCTCAGGGTCAGTGAAATGCCCGACGGCCAGGCCACTCGGCGACGTGGCGGGTCCCATCACACGGGTGCCCCCGAGTTCCTCGGCGCGTCGCAATGCGGCTTCGACATCCGGCACGCTCACGTAGAAGACAGCGTGGCTCTCGTAATCTGGTCCGCCCCCCACACCACCCCGGATGCCGGTCCCGTCGTCGGTGGTGATCAGGTCGAGGAACCCGTAGCTGTCTGGATCGGAAACCTCTTGCGCGACGGGCGATGGTGTGTCGAAATGCCAGCCGAACAGCTCACCGAAGTACTTGCGGAGCCGTTCCGGATCCTTCGCTATGACCTCGAAATGCACCACCGGTCGTGACATCGATATGCCTCCATGCGTCGGTTTCAGGGGTCGCACCCGCCATCTTTCCGCGACGTGACTACCCACCGCTCGGATGCGTCATCACCGGCTGGCCGTCCTCGTGGCCTGGGCACTCGCGTACCGGCAGGCTCGGGTAGCGAGCCAGCCGCGCGTCCCACGCGGCTCGCGCACATCGCAGGTAGGCCGTGCCGCGGCGGGTGACGTTCACGCGGGCATGCCGGCAGTGCCCGCACAGACCGGGCGGCGCGCCGAGGCTGTCAGGGAGCGGCATCGGTCGTGTGGACCGGGCCGTGCGAGTCGGCGCAGTGGTCGTGACCGACGGCCGAGCTGTGGTCGACCTGCAGTGTCACGTGCCCGATCCCGTAGTCGTTGGCCAGCAGCGAGCGCAGCGCGCCGCCGACGACATGGCAGTCTCTGCTCCGATTGACCAGGACGTGCGCCGACATCGCCGCCTCGCCGGCAGCGAGCTCCCAGACGTGCAGGTCGTGGACCTCGGCCACCCCGTCAAACGCGGCGAGCCGCGAACCGATCGCCATCGGGTCCAGGCTGGCCGGCGCCGCTTCGAGGAAGACCCGCCCGGCGGCCCGGATCAGCTGGACGCCGGTCCACGTCATCAGCAGCGCGACGATGAGCGACGCGACCGCGTCCGCCCGCGTCCAGCCGCTGAGCAGGATCACGATGCCGGCGACGAGAGTCGCCAGGAACGCCCAGACGTCGTTCACGAGGTGCGCGACCGCGCCGCGGACGTTCAAACTGCGTCGATCGGCACGTGCCGCCAACGCCGTCGCGACGACGTTCACACCGACGCCTGCCACGGCGACGGCGGCTATGACGCCACCTGCCGATGCGGGCGGATCTGCGAGGTGACGGACCGCCGCGACGGCGAACCACGCAGCCAGTAGCAGCAGGGTGATGCCGTTGGCCTGGCCAGAGAGCGCGTCGACGCGAGCGAAGCCGTACGTGTAGGCGCCCTTCGCCGGACGCTCGACGACCCGCGACGTGATCACCGCCAGCAGCAGTGCCGCCGCATCGGTGAGCATGTGCCCCGCGTCGGTCAGCAGAGCCAGCGAGTGCGCAAGCAGCCCGGCGACGACCTCACCGATCATGAACGCGACGATCAGCACCAGGGCGCCGAGCAGCCACCTGCGATCAGCATGACCTGACCGGCCGTCCGCCGGGTGCGCCTGCCCGCTCGCCGGCGTCGGCCTCGGCGCGGGTGTCGGCCTCGGCGCGGGTGTCGGCGAGGCTCCGTTCGGATGCGCGTGCGTCATTACCGCGGGCCTGCCGTCCGCTCCGGATGTACCAGCGCGCTGTGGCCGGCGTGTTCGAGCGCGGCGTCGAGCAGCACGCGCACGTGCGTGTCGGCGAGCCGGTAGAACGCCATCCGGCCCTCTCTGCGCACCTGCACGATGCGGTGCGCCCGCAGCAGGCGCAGCGCGTGCGACGTCGCCGACTCGCTCATCCGTGCTGTGGCCGCGAGCTGGCCGACACTCGCCTCCCCCGCGCGCAGCGTCGTGAGCAACCGCAGCCGGCCTGGATCGGCGAGCATCGAGAAGACCTCGGCCG
>DASXRA010000380.1:0-15722 GCA_036506855.1 Jatrophihabitantaceae bacterium | reverse complement strand
GACCAGACCGGTTGCCAGCCCGACATCCCAGTGGTCGGTCTTCAGGAACGTCGACTCGGCGTCGGCGGTGCCGATGTACTCGAGCACCTTCTTCGCGGCGTCCTTGTTCTTGGCCTTCTTCGGCAGCATGAAGCCATCGGTCGGGGCGTCCATGAAGTCCTGTCCGAAGTCGGGATTCATGGTCGGCCACGGGAAGAAGTCCAGGTCGTCGAGGTTCGAGGCAGCGTAGTTCGCCGCGACCTGGTTCGAGCCCTGGAACATCATGCCGGCCTTCTTGTTCTCGAGCGCCTTGGCGGCATCCTGCCAGAGCCGGCCGTTCGCCCCCTTCTGCAGGTACGGCATGAGCTGGCGCCACTGGTCGAACACCGCGGTGACGCCCTTGTCGGTCCACGGCACCTCGTGCTTCATCAGCTTGATGTGGTAGTCGTAGCCGTTGAGCCTCAGGTTGATGATGTCGAACGTACCGAGCGCCGGCCAGCCGTCCTTCTCCGCGAATGCCAGCGGCGTCATGCCGTCCTTCTGCATCTGCTTGGCCAAGGCCATGAAGTCGTCCCACGTCGTCGGCACCTTGTAGCCCTTGCTGGCGAACGTGCTCTTGTTGTAGAAGACGACCCACGGGTAGTTGTAGATCGGCACCAGGTAGTAGTGGTCGTCGATGCCCTTCGACAGGCTCTTCGCGGCGTCGTTGAA
Source organism: Jatrophihabitantaceae bacterium (assembly GCA_036506855.1). Taxonomy (GTDB): domain Bacteria; phylum Actinomycetota; class Actinomycetes; order Mycobacteriales; family Jatrophihabitantaceae; genus DASXRA01. The sequence continues at coordinate 15,032 of DASXRA010000380.1, read as the reverse complement.
GGTGCCGCCGATCGTGTCCCACACGTCGTCGATCGGCTCGAGCAGGTTCTGCGCGGCGAAGAACTGCAGCCGGTACCCGGCGAACCAGGTGGCCAGGTCGTTGGGCGTGCCCTGCAGGTAGTTGCTGATGTTGTTCTGGAACGTGTTGTGGTCGACGGTGTTGATGGTGATGTTGACGCCGGACTTCGCCGTCGCAGCCTGGGTCAGTGCGGCGAACGCCGCCTTCGGCGCGGCGTCGGAGTAGTTCGAGCCGAAGCTGATGCTCCCGCCCGCGGTGCCGCCGCTGCTGCTGGCAGCGGTGCTGCCCGCCGGGGCAGTGCTCGGGCTCTTCTTCTTGCTGCTCGAGCAGGCCGCGAGCGTGGTGGCTGCCGCGGCCCCGCCGAGGCCCAAGAGCATCGATCGGCGGCTGACATTGGCCAATGGGCCACTGGACGGATCGCTGTCGGGCATGAAGCCTCCTCGGGCTGTCCGAAGGGGTGACGCCCCTCGGCAACAGACGACTGAAACATTTTTCAACGCGTTCGATCAGAACCACTCAGAGCAAAGCGTCGTCTGACAGCCGTGTCAAGTCCTGTTCGGTTGCAGTTTCAGCCTGAGACATCTCGTGCGCCCGTTGCCCGTTCGCCCGGTCACGCGGAGTTGCATGCAAAGCGGCATCATGCCGAATCGGTTCGCGCAAAATCCGTCAGCTCAGTGGGCGCGCCGCCCCGGCCGTCCGAGCTGCCGCGCAGGATCACGCCGGCGACCAGCTCCGGGGCGTCGCTCATCGGCACGTGGCCGCAGCCGCGCAACAGCACGTGCTCGGCATCTGGCAGCACCGCGCGCGCCACGGCCGCCTGGTTGCGCGGCAGGACGGCATCGCGCGAGGCCCAGGCGATCGTGACCGGGACGTCGGCGGCGACCTTGCCCGTGAACAAGGTGGCCGCCGCGACGATCTCGCGCAGTGCCGGCTGAGCGGCACGGAACGCGTGGAAGTCGCCCAGGGCCTGCTCCGGATCGATCCGGGTCGGGTGGGCGGTCAGCCAGCCGAAGCCGAGGACGCGACCCGGGCGGGTGCGTGACAGCCGCAGCGCCTGTGGCGCGAGCGCCTCGGACAGCCTGCTCATCGTGGCGAACAGCTGCCTCGTGTACGCAAGGGCGAACGGCGAGCGCCAGAAGCCGGCCGGCGACAGCGCCGTCACGCTTCGGGCATGGCCCGCGACACCTGCCTCGAGCGCGACCCGCCCGCCGAGCGAGTTGCCGGCGAAGTGTGGCCGGCCTAGCTCCTGCTGGGTGAGGAACTCGGCGAACGCATCGCGCAGGACGTCGACCATCGGGCGTCCGTCGGTGACGAGCGGATCGGACTCGCCATGCCCCGGCAGGTCGACGAGCACGACCTCACGCTGCTCGGCGAGCTGGTCGAGCACCGGGTACCACGCCTGGCGGCGGTGACCGACCCCGTGGACCAGCACCAGCGGCGCACCGGACCCGACGCGCTCGAACGCCATCCTCATCACCACGAACCTCCGCCCCGTCCCAGGGCTGTACCCAGGGACGGGCCGGACGTTACCCGCTGGTAACCGTCGGGAAAAGAGGCGTAATAGCCGGCTTGCGCGTATTGGTTGGCGACCCGGACGAGCTCGACCAGACCGCTCGCGTACTCCATCGCCTCGCCGTGTGCCTCCGCGAACGGCGGCTGGAAGCCGACGCCGTCCCGCTGCTGGGTCTGGGAGCTCCACAGGTCGTTGCCGACCCTCGAAGTCCCAGGCGAAGATGCCGTCGTTGTCATGGTCCTCGCTCATGGGACGCGGGGATACGGCAGTTACTCGATAAATGTGCAGATCGGGGCGCTTCGGCACGCCGATCTGCACATGATCACCAGCCGGGGCTCAGCCGGGCACCGGGAAAGCGACCGGGCTGCGATGCCCGTCGCGGTCGACTGCACGCACGCCGAAGAACACGTTGTCCTTCGACAGATCGATCGTCGCCGTGGTGACGTCGCCCACCGGGATGGCCATCGTCCACTCCGGTTCGGTGCAGGGCCGCCACACGATCTCGTACCCGGCGAGATCCGGATCGGTGCCACGCGCCCATCGCAGCGTGGAGTCGTTCGTCAGTTGCGTGGTGTCGATGACGACGCTCTTCGGCGTGCCCGGCCCGTTCGCGAGCGACCACAGCGCCGCTGCGTTCACCTGCGTGACGCGGCCGAGGAAGTCGAAGTCGACGAACTCGATCAGGTCGCCGAACTGCACGCCGTTCTCGACGCGCGTGTCCTGGTGTTCGTGCGCGAAGTTCTCGTTCGGCTCGGTGAATCGGTTGGCCGGGTATCCCTGCTGCAGGAACGAGATGTGGTCGCTGCCGCGCAGGTAGCGGTCGCGGCGGTAGATCACCTCGACGGTCATGCCGGTGACCCCGTTGCTCGCCACGTCGGTGACGAACCGGGCGAGCTGGCGGCTCGACGAGTCGCCCTCACCGCCGACGTTCTGCCGGATGCTTGCCTGCGCCGGCGTCTCAGACGTGGGCACGCCCTCGGCGAACAGCCGGATGTGGTGCGGGTCCTTGGCGCCGTCGTCGGCCGTGCTGCTGCCGACGATATCGTTGCTGAACATCCCCTGGATGTCTGCGCCCGCTGCCTTGTATGCCTGGGCCATGTGTGCCGACCCGTACAGGCCCTGCTCCTCGCCGGCGACGCCGGCGAACACGATCGTGGCCTCGGGCGAGCGGGTCGCCATCACCCGGGCCAGCTCCATCATGGCGGCAACGCCGGATCCGTCGTCGTCGGCGCCGGGGGCGTCGGCGGTGAAGTTCAGGACGTCGGTGACGCGCGAGTCGATGTGCCCGGTCACCACGTAGATCCGATCCGGTGAACTCGACCCGCGCAGCGTCGTGATCACGTTCGTGATCGGGGTGGGCACCGGAATGCGACTTGCCACCGGCTGGATGAACGTCTGCTTCTCGACCGTCATCCGGCCACCGGACGTCGCCGCGATCGCCTGCATCTGCTGGTAGACCCAGTTCGTGGCGGCCCCGATGCCACGTACCGGATCGTCCTGCGACGAGAGCGTGTGTCGGGTGCCGAACGACACCAGGGCCTCGATCGTCGCGCGCATCCGGTTCGCGTCGATCTCGCCCAGCAGCTGCAGCAACTCGCGGTCCGGCGGCTGCGGGACGATCTGCTGCCCAGGGCCGGGTGGCCAGTTGTCGGTCGCTTGCGGTGCCGCCGCGGCCCCAGCCGCCGCCGGGACGGCGGCTCCGATCGCACCCGCCGTTGCGAGGGTTGCGGAGGTAGTGAGGAAAGCCCGCCTGCTGGGTCGTCGCCCCGAATCAGCCATAACCGCGGTTCTACCCCTCGTGGCCGCTCTCGTCCAGATCCCAGATGTCGAGACGTGCAGGCCGGAGCGACGGCAGGCAGGCTGATTGCCGTCGCGGCGGCGGCCATGCGCGCGTCGTAGGTGACGACGGCACGCAGGTCAGGCACGACGGTCGGGCAGCGGCCAGGTGGACTCGCGGCCTGGCCACGCCTTGGTACCGCAGGCGCGGATCGTCGTGCGGCGGCACGGGCCTGCGATGCCGACCCTCGCGACGCTGCGCGATCAGGCGTCGTGACGAGCGACGGTGTCATGGCGCGCTAGGCACATCATGATCATGTCGCGTCTGACCGCGCACCGAGCACCGATCCCGCAGGCAAACGCGACATGATCAAGCCCTGCGGCACGCCGCGAGCAACCGGCATCAGCAGACAGCGGAACCCGACCGCACCACCTCGCGACGACGGCGCCGGGTGCCGACGTCACGATCTCCGACCACCCGCTAGCCGGCGAGTGCCTTACTCAGGTTGGCGTCGATCGCGGCGAGGAACTCCTCGGTGGTCAGCCACGGGGTGTCGGCGCCGATCAACAGGGCGAGATCCTTGGTCATCTGGCCGCTCTCGACGGTCTCGACGCAGACCCGCTCCAACGTCTCGGCGAAATGACTCACCTCGGGAGTGCCGTCGAGCTTGCCGCGATGGTCGAGCCCGCGCGTCCAGGCGAAGATCGAGGCGATCGGGTTGGTGGACGTGGGCTTGCCCGCCTGGTGCTGCCGGTAGTGCCGGGTGACCGTGCCGTGGGCCGCCTCAGCCTCGACAGTGCGGCCGTCGGGCGTCATGAGCACGCTCGTCATGAGCCCGAGCGAACCGAATCCCTGCGCGACCGTGTCGGACTGCACGTCGCCGTCGTAGTTCTTGCACGCCCAGACGTAGCCGCCCTCCCACTTCAGCGCGGCCGCGACCATGTCGTCGATCAGCCGGTGTTCGTAGGTGATCCCCGCATTCGCGAACTCGTCCTTGAACTCGGACTCGAACACCTCGGCGAACAGGTCCTTGAACCGGCCGTCGTACGCCTTGAGGATGGTGTTCTTCGTCGACAGATACACTGGGTACTTGCGCTCCAGGCCGTACCGGAACGACGCGCGGGCGAAGTCGCGGATCGAGTCGTCGAGGTTGTACATGGTCATCGACACGCCACCGCCGGGGAAGTCGAACACGTCGAACTCCATCGGCGCCGAGCCGTCATCCGGTGTGAATGTCACGGTGAGCTTGCCCGCGCCGGGCACGACGAAGTCGGTGGCGCGGTACTGGTCGCCGAACGCGTGACGGCCGATGACGATCGGCTTCGTCCAGCTCGGCACGAGCCGCGGCACGTTGCGCATCACGATCGGCTCGCGGAAGATCACGCCGCCGAGGATGTTGCGGATCGTGCCGTTCGGCGAGCGGTACATGCGCTTGAGGCCGAACTCGGCGACTCGCGCTTCGTCCGGCGTGATCGTGGCGCACTTGACGCCCACCCCGTGCCGCTTGATCGCGTTGGCGGCGTCGACCGTCACCTGGTCGTCGGTGGCGTCGCGGTGCTCGATGCCAAGGTCGTAATAGTCGAGATTGACATCCAGGTGAGGCAGGATCAGCTTGTCCTTGATGAACTGCCAGATGATGCGAGTCATCTCGTCACCGTCGAGCTCGACGACGGTCCCGCGAACGTTGATCTTGGACATGCTTCCTCCGCCTTTGACGATTCCTTGGTCTCAAGATATCCCGACTGCACTGCGTGATTGGCGTCGCCCCCGCCCCCCACTAGGGTTCCCGCAATGACGCCCACACACACGCGGACGCCAACGCCTGTCGACAACCTCATCGACGGGCACCTGGACGAGTACGCCGCGCTCAACCCCATCGTCGCGACCGCATCCGGAATCCCCGGCCACGAGGCGGAGCTGCCCGACCTCTCCCCCGACTGGCTGGCCTCCGTCTCCGCGCTGCGGCAGCGGACGATCGCCGGACTCGCGGGTGCCGTTCCGATCGACGCCAACGACCGAGTGACCGTCGCCGCCGCCACGGACGAGTTCACCGTCGACGAGCAGATCAGGGCAACCGGTGCCGACGAATCCCGGCTGAACAACGTTTCGAGCCCGGTGCAGGAGGTCCGGGCCGTGTTCGACCTGATGGCGACGTCGTCCGCCGATGACTGGGCGTTGATCGCGACGCGGCTCGCGCGGGTACCCGACTCGATCAACGGATACATCGCGTCGCTGCGTCACGCGGCGGCACAGGGAAACATCAGCCCGCGCCGGCAGGTCGAGGCGGGCATCAAGCAGAGCCGCGACAACACAGGAGCGGACGGCTTCTTCGCAACGTTCGCTGCGGGCGCTACGGCCGCCGGCGGCGAGCTGCCGGGCCCCGTCCGGGCCGATCTGGACCGCGGCGCGCAGGCAGCCGCGTCCGCGTACGAGCAACTCGCCGCGTTCCTCAACGACGAGCTGCTGCCGCAGGCGCCCGCCAAGGATCCCGTCGGGCGCGAGCGATACGCATTGTTCTCACGCGCGTTCCTCGGGTCCGCCGTCGATCTCGACGACGCGTACGCGTGGGGCCAGGACGAGCTGACGCGGATCACGTCGCTCATGCAGCAGACGGCTGAGCGCATCAAACCCGGCTCGACCGTCCGCGAGGCCATGGATCTGCTCGACGCCGACCCCGGCCACCGCCTGTGGGGCACATACGCGCTCCGTTCGTGGATGCAGGACAAGTCCGACGCTGCCATCGCTGCCCTCGCGGGCACGCACTTCGACATCCCGGAGCCGATCCGCACGCTCGAGTGCCGGATCGCGCCCACCAAGACCGGCGGCATGTACTACACCGGACCGGACGACGACTTCACCCGTCCCGGCCGCATGTGGTGGTCGGTGCCTGAAGGCGTCACCGACTTCTCCACCTGGCGCGAGCTGTCGATCGTGTACCACGAGGGCGTACCGGGCCACCACCTGCAGGTGGCGCAGACCGTCTACCGTCGCGATCTGCTCAACCGCTGGCGCCGGCTCGGATCGTGGACCGCCGGCCACGGCGAGGGCTGGGCGCTCTACGCCGAGTGGCTGATGGCCGACCTCGGTTTCCTGGACGAGCCGGGCGACTTCCTCGGCATGCTCGACAGCCAGTCGCTGCGCGCCGCCCGGGTGGTGCTCGACATCGGCGTCCACTGCGGCTTCGACGCCCCGGCCGAAGTGGGCGGGGGCGCATGGGACTACGACAAGGCGTGGCGGTTCCTCACCGCGCACGCGTCCAGCGCGCATGAGCTGCTGCGTTACGAGCTCGACCGCTACCTCGGCTGGCCCGGGCAGGCGCCGTCGTACAAACTCGGCGAGCGGCTGTGGCTGCAGCTGCGCGACGAGGTGCGGCGCCGCGAAGGCGACGCGTTCGATCTGCGGGGATTTCACCGGCGCGCGCTCGACATCGGAAGCGTGGGCCTGGACGTGCTGCGCGGTGCCGTCCTGGGCGACTACGGCTGACAATTCCCGCGCGAGCGCTCATCGCTAGCCGGCTGCGAGCTCGGCGATCAGCTCGTAGGAGCGCATCCGGTCCTTGATGCCGTAGACCTGGTTGGTGAGCATCAGCTCGTCCGCGCCGGTGCGTTCGATCAGCGCCGCAAGCTGGGCCTGGACGGTCTGCGGCGAGCCGAGCGCCTGGCCGATGCGCCGCTGCGCGACGAACTCGAGCTCGGGTTCGGTGAACTCGTACGCGGCGGCGTCCTCGACCGTGGGCAGTGCGATCGGGCGTCCCATCCGCAGGCGCAAGAACGCGAGCCAGCCGGGACGCGCGAGCAGCTCGGCGCGCTCGTCGGTGTCGGCACAGACGGCGTTCACCGCGACCATCGTGTGCGGCTCGTCCAGCCATTGCGAGGGACGGAAGCTGCGCCGGTACAGGTCCAGCGCGGGCTCGGTATTGGCGGCCGAGAAGTGGTGCGCGAACGAGAACGGCAACCCGAGCTCGCCGGCGAGCTGCGCGCTGAAACCGCTCGAACCCAGCAGCCAGATCTCGGGCAGCTCGGCCGGCGCCGGAACGGCCTTGAGCCGCGAGGGATCGCCGGCGAGCATCCGCACCACGTCGGCGAACTCGCTCGGGAAGTTCTCCGCGGACAGGCCGTCGGGCGTGCGGCGCAGGGCCAGGGCGGTTCGCTGGTCGGTGCCGGGGGCGCGTCCGACGCCCAGGTCGATCCGTCCGGGATGCAACGAGGCCAGCGTGCCGAACTGCTCGGCGACCACGAGCGGGGCGTGGTTGGGCAGCATGACTCCGCCGGAGCCCACCCGGATCGTCGAGGTCACGGCCGCGAGGTGGGCGATGAGCACGGCCGGTGACGAGCTCGCGATAGCCGGCATGTTGTGGTGCTCGGCGACCCAGATCCGCCGATAGCCCAGCTCCTCGACGCGGCGGGCGAGTTCGGTGGTGTACTGCAGGGCCTGCGCGGTGTCGGCGCCTGCGGTCACCGGGGCGAGTTCCAGTACGGATAGCGGGATCTTCTTCACGCCCAACCGAACCCCGAATGGTCCGGCTGTCATCCCCGTCCGTCGGCGGGCCCGAACACGGCGAGCGCTTCGGCATCGGAGTTGCGGGCGTACAGATACTCGTCGGTCCACTCGTCGACGCCGGGATCGTCGCAGGTCTCGCGGATCGCCGCCCGCGCCGCCTCGACGTCGAATGCGGTGCGCCGAAGCGTGACCGATCCTCCGGCGAGCAGCGCCCAGTGTGCGCCGGTGCTGCCGTACGGCATGCCGACGCTGCCCGAATTGACGACGAGGCGCCGGTCGACGAGCCGCACGAACGGCATGTGCGTGTGGCCGCAGACGATCGTGCGCACGTCGTCAGGCACGTCGGCGAACACCTCCGCCCACTTGGCGAGCCGGGTGTCGACCAGGACGATCTCGTTGTCGTCGCGGGGCGTGCCGTGGCAGAACAGCACCGGCCCGAATCCGTCGACGTCGAGCGTGACCGGATGCGGCAGGGCGTCGAACAGCTCGACGTACTCGGGTGTGAGCTGGTCGGCCGCCCATCGCATCAGCGCGTACGGGCTCTCGCGCTTCTCGTCCCGGGCGAGATCGGCCAGTTCACGCTCGCAGTTGCCGCGTACGAGGACGACGCGGTCGCCGAGGCTGCTGAGCCGATCGAGCACCTCGACCGGCTGCGGGCCGGCGGCGATGTCGCCGGTGGCCACGATGCGGTCGGCAGCCTGGACGTCCGGCTCGGCCAGCACGGCGTCGAGCGCGGGCAGCACGCCATGGATATCGGACACGACAGCGACGGATGTGACCACGCGCCAAGCGTTGCGACCGCCGGGCGGCGAAGCAACGCCCGTTCGCGCCCGGCGGAACCGGCTCGGTTTTGGCCGCCCAGGTGTCTATTTGACGCTGGGCGGCCAAAACCGCTCAGAGGTTGGCGACGTCAGCCTGCTTGGCGCGCACCGCTTCCGCCGCCTCGCGCAGCGCGGCGAGCTCCGAGTCGGTCAGGTCGCGCTCTACGACGCGCCGCACGCCGGCCGACCCGATCTCGGCCTCGACGCCGAGGTACACGCCGCTGATGCCGTACTCCCCGTCGACCCACGCACACACCGGGATCACCTCGCCGGAGTCCTCGATGACGGCGCGGGCCATCCGGGCAGCAGCCGCCGAGGGCGCGTAAAAGGCCGAGCCGGTCTTCAGCAGCGCCACGACCTCGGCGCCACCGTTACGGGTTCGAGTGACGAGCTCGTCGACCTGCTCGGCCGGCAGGACGTCCGCGAGCGGCTTGCCGTCGACGAAGCAAGCGCTCGGGACGGGCACCATCGTGTCGCCATGCGAGCCGAGTGTGAGCGTCGTGACCGAGCCGACCGGTACGCCAAGCGCCACCGCCACGTTGTTGGTGAACCGCGCCGTGTCGAGCACACCTGCCTGCCCGAACACTCGCTGCTTCGGGAACTGCGACGCCAACTGGGTGAGCGCCGTCATCTCGTCCAGCGGATTCGACACGACCACGATCACAGCGTCCGGGGAATGCTCGGCGATGTTCTCGGCGACGCCGCGCACGATCTTGGCGTTGACTTCGAGCAGATCCATGCGGCTCATGCCCGGCTTGCGGGGCAGGCCAGCGGTGATCACCACGACGTCTGACCCGGCCGTCGCCTCGTAGCCGCCGCCGTCTGGCGTGGTCGTCGCGCCGACGACCGTCGTCTCGAAGCCCTCGATCGGACGGGACTGGTTGAGGTCGAGCGCGAGGCCTTCGGGCCGTCCCTCGATGATGTCGGTCAGCACGACCGTCTCGAAGACGTCGTACTCGGCCAGGCGCTGCGCGGTGGTCGACCCGTAGAAACCGGCTCCGACGACGGTGACTTTGCCGTGACGGGCGGATGCTGACATGGGGGTTCTCCTCATGGATCGGTGACGGCCGCGACGTTAGTCCAGCACGCCGGTCATTGCGGCAGCAGGACCCCGAAGCCGAACACGCTCAGGCCGAGCGCCAGGTAGCACAGGATGTCGAGAAAGCGCCCGCGCACCGCGAGCATGCCGGCCCGGCCGTTCGGCAGGATCGCGCGTAACGCGGCGGCGACCATCAGCCCGCATGCCATGACGGTGACGCCGCGCAGCCAGTGACCGGACGCCACGAACATGTAGCAGAAGCCGAACACCACGATGGCCAGCACCGTGGCGAACGGCACCTCGGCACGCAACGCATGGCGCAAGCTCATCGGGGATGCGCCGCCTCGGCCGCCTCGATCACATTGGTCAGCAACATCGCGCGGGTCATCGGGCCGACGCCGCCCGGATTCGGCGCGACGAAGCCGGCGACCTCGGCGACATCTGGGGCGACGTCGCCCGCGATCTTCCCGTCGACGCGGCTGACGCCGACGTCGAGGACGGCGGCGCCGGGCTTGACCATGGCGGCGGTGACGAGTCCGGGCGAACCGGCCGCCGCGACGACGATGTCAGCCTGCCGTACCAGGCCCGCGAGGTCACGGGTGCGAGTGTGGCATTGCGTGACCGTGGCGTTGTCGCTGCGCCGGGTGAGCATCAGGGCGAGCGGGCGGCCGACCGTGATGCCACGCCCGATCACGACCACGTGGGCGCCGGCGATCGGGACGTCATAGCGCCGCAGCAACTCGATCACGCCGGTCGGCGTGCAGGGCAACGGCGCCGCCTTGCCAAGGACCAGCCAGCCGAGGTTGACCGGATGCAGCCCGTCGACGTCCTTGGCCGGGTCGACGCGTGCCAGGATCGCGAACTCGTCCAGCCCGGTCGGCTGCTGCACGAGGAAGGCCGTGCACGCGGGGTCGGCGTTCAGCTCGTCGACGACTGCCTCGACCTCGGCCTGCGTCGCGCTCGCCGGCAGTTCGCGCTGGATGCTGGCGATGCCGATCTCGGCGCAGTCGCGATGCTTGGCCCGGACGTACCACTGGCTGGCCGGATCGTCGCCGACCAGCACGGTGCCGAGGCCCGGCACGATGCCCCGGTCGGCCAGCGCGGCGACTCGAACCTTGAGTTCCGACTTGATCGTCGCCAGAGTCGCCTTGCCATCCAGGACGGTCGCGCTCACAGGAGCATTCAATCAGTGCGCGAAGTGGCGGGTGCCGGTCAGGTACATCGGGACGCCCGCGGCGGCCGCCGCCTCGATCGACTCGGCGTCGCGCACGGATCCGCCGGGCTGCACGACGGCCCGCACACCGGCGTCGAGCAGCACCTGCAGCCCGTCCGCGAAGGGGAAGTAGGCGTCCGAAGCGGCGACCGACCCGCGCGCCCGGTCGCCTGCGCGAGAGACCGCCAGCCGGCACGAGTCGACGCGGTTCACCTGGCCCATGCCGATGCCGACCGTCGCCCGGTCGTGGGCCAGCAGGATCGCGTTGGACCGCACCGCACGGATCGAGCGCCACGCGAAGGCGAGGTCGGCCAGCGTGGCGTCGTCGACCGGATCGCCGCTCGCCAGCGTCCAGGCAGCGGGGTCGTCGCCCGGAGCGTCGATGCGATCGGCGGTCTGCATGAGGATGCCGCCGGAGACCGGCCGGAACTCCGCGGCCCCATGGCTGGCCGGCACGGCGACGAGCACGCGCAGGTTCTTGCGCCGTTCGAGCACCTCGACGGCGCCTTCCTCGAAGGACGGGGCGACGACGACCTCGGTGAAGATCTCGGCCACCTGCTCGGCCATTTCGACGCTCACCGCCACGTTCGCCGCGATGACCCCGCCGAACGCGCTGACCGGGTCGCAGGCGTGGGCCTTGCGGTGCGCCTCGGCGACATTCGCGCCGACGGCGATGCCGCACGGGTTGGCGTGCTTGATGATCGCGACGCACGGTTCGGTGAAGTCGTAGGCCGCGCGACGGGCGGCGTCCGCGTCGACGTAGTTGTTGTAGCTCATCTCCTTGCCGGCAAGCTGCTCGGCCTGTGCCAGCCCCACGACGCCGCCGTGCGACAGGTACAGCGCGGCACGCTGGTGCGGGTTCTCGCCGTAGCGGAGGACGGCCGCGCGTTCCCAGGACGCGCCGACCCAGCCGGGAAAGCCCGAGCCCGCGTCGTCGGGCGCGACGACGTTGCCGAGGTAGCTCGCGACGGCGATGTCGTACGTGGCGGTGTGCCGGAACGCAGCGGCGGCGAGCAGCTGGCGCGCCTCCAGGTCGAACCCGCCGCCGCGCACGGCGTCGAGTACCCAGGCGTACTCGGCGGGGTCGGTGATCACGGCGATCGATCCGTGATTCTTCGCGCTGGCCCGGACCATCGCCGGCCCGCCGATGTCGATCTGCTCGATCGCCTCCGGCGGGGTGGCCCCGACCCGGATCGTCTCGGCGAAGGGATACAGGTTGCAGATGACCAGCTCGAAGAGCTTGATGCCCAGACTGTCCACTATGGACAGATGCTCGGCGTCGCTTTGGTCAGCGAGCAGTCCGGCGTGGATGTGCGGGTGCAGCGTCTTCACCCGGCCGCCCAGGATCTCGGGGAACCCGGTGACGTCCTCGACTGGCGTGACGGGCACGTCGAGCGACCGGATGTACGCGGCGGTCGAGCCCGTCGACACGATCTCGACGCCCGCCTCGTGCAGTCCGCGAGCCAGCTCGTCCAGGCCGGTCTTGTCGTACACGCTGACCAGCGCTCGTCGCACTTCGATCTTGCTCACGGGATGGTGACCTTCCTGCCGCTGATCGTCCAGCCCTCGCGGGCCATTCGGCCTACGTACTCGACGAGCACCTCGCGCTCGGCGACCTTGACCCGCTCGTGCAGCGTGTCCTCGTCATCATCGGCGAGAACCGGGACGGCCCGCTGCGCGATGATCGGCCCGGTGTCGACGCCCTCGTCGACCACGAACAGTGTGCAGCCGGTGACCTTCACGCCATGCTCGAGCGCGTCACGCACGGCGTGCATGCCCGGGAACGACGGCAGCAGCGCCGGATGCGAGTTGACGTACAGCCCGCCGAATCGCTTGAGGAACTGCGGCCCGACGAGCTTCATGAAGCCGGCCGAGATCACCAGGTCGGGTTCGTAGCCGGCGACGGCCTCGGTCAGCGCGGCGTCCCACTCGTCGCGGCTCGCGTAGTCGCCGATCCGGCGCGAGAACGTCGCCGCACCCGCTCGCTCCCCGCGGTTCAGCGCTTCGATCGACGTGCGGTCGGCACCGACAGCAACCACCTCGGCACCGAACGACGCGTCGGCACCCGCGTCGAGCAGCGCCTGCAAGGTCGTGCCACTACCCGAGGCGAGGACGACGAGACGGGCCGGCACGGACCCAGACCCTACCGACCGCTGCGCTGATCCTCGTCGGCGACGCCGACGGAGGCGAGATCGTCGTCCCCGTCGTTCTCGTCCGTGTCTTCGACGACGTCCGGCGAGATGTCGCCCGCCAGCCGCCGCCACACCGCGTGTGCGGCGACGAACAGCAACGCGACGGCTGCCACCTCGCCGGCCACCGCGAGGCCGACCTGCCACGGGGACGCGCCGACGGTGCGCAGCCGTCCGGTGCCGACCGCACCGCCGCCGAGCCACGCGAGAAGTGCCATGCCGGCTCCCGCGCCGGGCGCGGCCACGGCGATCGCGTGCAGCGGGTCGTCGGCGGGTGCCAGCCGGTACGCGGCCGCTCCGGCCGCGAGCACGGTGGCCAGCATCCACGCAGCGACGACGGCGCTCGCGCCGTGGCCGGACGGCAGCGCGCCGAGCAGCGGGAATGCGGGAAGTACCCCGTGCTGCGCGGAGAACGCGTCGATCGTCGTGCCCGACCCGACCGCGAAACCGGGCCCGGCCAGGTATGCCGCGGCAGCCACGGCCGCGTTCGGAACGCACAGGACGCCGAGTACGGCGATCGGCAATGCGGCGATCCCACCGCCGACCTGCCGGGAGATGTCACTGACCCGGTCGGCGTGCACCAGCAGCGAGCCCGCGACGAGCGCTGCGCCCGAGCCGACGTACACCGCGACGGCGCCCGCCGCGCCACGCGCGCCCGCGAGCACGTCGGCAGACACGGGGTCCCACAGTCCGAGCGCCGACCGCGCGAGTGACGTCAGCGCGACGCAGGCGAACAGTACGAACGCCGCCACCGCGACGGGCACGGCCTGGGCAGTCGTCGAGCCGAGCGCCGAGATCGGGACGAGGACGGCACAGCCGAGCGAGTAGCTGGCAGCCTGCACCAGCCCGGCGGTGACGACGGCGTGGCGCCTGCCTTCACCGAGGCGTACCGCTACCTCGGCAAGCGTCGACCCTGCCCGCCACACGATGACCACCACCGCGAGCAGCGTGAGCATCGGGACGAAGCCGGTCGCGACGCCGTCGACGGTGAGCCCCGCGTGCTGGGCTGCCAGGAAGCCGAGCAGGCCGGCGCGGACGGCGGACAGCGGATGCCCGGACACGCCGGCGCCGGGTAGCCAGCACACGACGCCGACGCCCGCTCCGAGGACGGCCCCGGCCGCCGCGGCGCCGCCGCCCGTCCAGGCCGCCGAGCGCCACAACGAGCGGCTTACCGACTCGGGCACACCACGAACTGGCCCGGTGTCAGGATGACGCGGCCTCGGCATTCACTCAGGCTGGCAAACCAGCCCCTACCTGGGCGCCAGGCTCGCCGGGCGGCGGCTGTGAGCTATGCGGCGTCAGCCCTGGCCGTAGGGGTTCGCCGGCGGCTGCTGGCCGTAGCCCGGCTGCTGTTGCGGAGGCTGGGCGGGCTGCTGGTGCTGGGTCGGCTGACCGTACTGCGGCTGCTGGCCGTACTGGGGCTGGGCCGGCGGCTGCTGGCCGTACTGCGGCTGCTGGCCGTACTGGGGCTGGGCCGGCGGCTGCTGGACCGGCGGCTGCTGGACCGGCGGCTGCGGCTGTTGGGCCTGGTAGCCGCCGTACTGCGAGCCGCCGCCCCACTGTCCGGCACCCGTGCTAGCCGGCTTGCCGGTCATGATCTTGCCCTCGGCCTGCAGCCAGCTCACGGTGAACAGAGCGACCTGCGCCAGGGCGGTGATCAGCATGAGAATCACGCCGATCTGGGTGTCGACGCCGTCGCCCTTGCCGACCAGCAGGCCGAACGTGACGAGCAGCGAGGCAGCCGAGGCGGCGAGTGGCACCAACGTGCTCTTCGCGGTCTTGTCGAGCAGGACGCTGCCGGCGACGAGGCCGGCGAGCAGGGAGAGTCCAATCGCCGCGGTTCCAGGGCTGCTCACGGCATAGCCCTTGGCGCTAGGCCCGCCGCCGCTCGCCTTGTACCAGTCGAGGAAGCCCCAGACGAACGACAGAATGCCGAGGCCGGCCCCGATCAGGTCGAACAG
>DASXRA010000379.1:0-6547 GCA_036506855.1 Jatrophihabitantaceae bacterium | reverse complement strand
GTGGCGGTCTTGTCGATCGACGTCACGCGGGTGAACGAGATCCGCGCCGCCTGCAGCTGTGTGACGAGCTTGCTGGTCTGATACGGCGGTCAGCGCACCCTCGATGCTCGGTGCCCGTACCGGCCCGCGCCGAGGTCCGCGCCGCGCGCCGCATCGACAGTGACCCCTCGGCCAGGCGCCGTAGCGAAGTCGTCGCCGACTATGGGCTCGACCTGCACTGTTACCGTTCACACCCACCGACATCGGAGACAGCTCTGCGTGATACTGCGGTATTACCGGGCAATTACAGACGGGTGAGCGCCCGCCATTGCGCAGCAGTGTGTACGCTCACATCGCCGCTGTCAAGGTCCGCGGAGCCGGGCCTGTCCCGGGTACGGCCGGTCGATCCGACCGTCAACGGCCGTGCATTGCCATGGCGGCAGCGGGCCGAAGGCCTGGCGGTTACTGAGCCCGCACGACGCCGCGGTCGTGCACTATCCGCGATCGCCGTCGACGGCGTCTGGACCGGATCACCCTCAGCCCAATGAACGCGGCCGCGACGAGGACGTCCGCGGCCGCGCAGTACACGATCGCGTGTTCGAGGTGGCGTGCTGCCTGAGCGGTCGTCCCGTCCTCGGTCAGTCTGAGCACATAGCCGGCTTGCCAAGGGGCGGCGAGGATGATCGCAGTCACCGTGCTGAACGTCCAGGCAATGGGACGCGGCCGAACCCACAGCGGATCGTCCCGGTGCCGGCGACCGTCGCAGAGCCAGCACCACAGGGCCACGCCGACGAACAACTCGGCGACGGGCAGCCCGACCCAGCCGACCATCAGCGGGCCGGCTTCGCCCTCGTCGGCGCACACACTGTCGGGCGGACAGCCAGCCGCGACGTTGCGGGCTTCCACCCAGAGCCATGCCAGCACCGCCCAGGCCAGCGGCTGGACGAGCAGCGCAAGCAGCGCGACCGTGCCGGTGCGCCGTTTGAGGAACGCCCATACCCGAGCGCGGCGTGTCATCCCAGGCCTGAGCTCAGCATCGAGTTTGTGGCGCCAATCCTCGTCGGCCAGGCCGGCAGCGACCAGCACGTCTCGCCAATCAGCCCGAGCCAGGCGAAGGCGGTTTGGTGAAGTCCGCCGCGCTGCCTCGCGCCGGCAGCACGAGCGCGGCTTGCAGCCGCTCGCTGTCCTGCCTGTCCGCGAGCGGCAACGACTCGGGAACGCTGCACACAGCCTCGAGAATCTCGCTCGCGTCCGGCCCGAAGTCGGCGAGGATCCGACGTTGGAGCCGCGCGGACGGGATTGCCACGCACCGATCATCTCTGACGGGATGCAGCAGGAGAACATGCCCGCGACGAGCGACCTCACTCGGTCGTGATCGCGCGCAGGACGTCGAGGCGAGCCGCGCGCCGTCCAGGACCAACCGCGGCGAGGACGCCGGCAAAAGCAGCAAGCAGCGCTACGACAACGAGCTGCACGATCGGGACCGACAGCTGCGTCACGCCGGCGGACTTCAGCGCGGAGACGATCGCCCAGCCGAACAGCGTCCCGACGACCAGGCCTTCGGCAGCGCCGAGCAGGGCGATGATCACCGACTCCGAACGGACGGTCGAGCGCAGCTGTGGCCGCGTCATGCCGACGGCGCGGAGCAATCCCAGCTCACGAGTCCGTTCGTGGATCGAGAGCGCCAGAGTGTTCGCGATGCCGATCAGCGCGATGAACAGGGCCAGCGCCAACAGCCCGTAGACCAGGTTGAGCATCTGGTTGATCTGCGCGAGCTGCTGGTGCTTGAACTCGGTGCGGTCCATCAGCTTGGCAGTCGGGTAGTGCTCGACGATGGGATCGATAGCGCTGCGGCCGTCCGCGGGTGTAGTCCCTGCGGCCAGCTTGACGTAGACCTGGTAATCGAGCTGCTGGCTGAAGTTCCGCTCGGCGGCCGCCAGCGGCAGCACGTAGTCGCCGGCGAGTTGCCGTGCCCCGTAGATCGCCTGGACCGTGAACGTCTTCGTTCCGGTCGTCGTGAACTGGACCTTGAGCGGCTGGCCGATGGCGAGATGCTTCGCGTCAGCCTTCTGCTGCGAGATCGCGATGCCGGTTGCGGTCATCGATGCGACGTCGCCCTGCTTCAGATCGATGTCGAACAGGTCGGAGACGTGACGAGGGTCGGTCGCCAGAACAATGTTCGTCGAACCGTCGATCCGGACCGTACCGGCGCGTACGCCGGTGGACGAAGCTATCTGCGGCAACGTGCTGAGCTTCTGCTGCAACGTCGGGCTGAGGCCGATCGGGCTGCCGGGCTGTCCGCCGGCGCTGACCACGAAGTCAGCGCGCATGTTCGAGTCGACGACTGCACTGACAGTGGACTTCATCGACGAGGCGATCACGCTCATCACCGAGATCACTGCTACGCCGACCATCAGGGCTGCGGCAGTCGCCGCCGTGCGCTTCGGGTTACGCATGGCGTTGCTGCGGGCGAGTTGCCCGGTCGTTCCCCGCCAGGTCAACGGCACACCGATCACCCTGCTGAGCGGACGACTCACGAGCGGTCCGAGGTTGGCGACGCCGAGGAACACCACTGCGGCACCGACGCCGACGAAGGTCACCCGGTTGCTGGGATGGCTGAACAGGCCGATGAACAAAGCTACGAGGCCGATCGCGGTGACTATGGCGCCGGAGATCGTGCGGCGGACCTTACGGGTTTCGCCGTCGATCGCAACGTCGCGCAGCGCGGCGACCGGTGCGATCTTTCCGGCCTTCTTGGCAGGCGCAATCGCGGCGAGCACCGTGATCAGGGTGCCGACGACAAGGCTGATCACGATCGTGCGCGGGCTGATCAGCAAGCCGGAAGACGGGATATCGATGCCGAACGCGACAAGCATCGCGCGCAGGCCTACGGCCAGACCGATGCCCACGCCGAGCCCGGCGGCCGACGCGAGCACGCCGATGACCAGCGACTCACCGAGCACGGAGCCCATCACCTGTGGCCGGCTTGCCCCTACCGCACGCAGCAGTGCCAGCTCGCGCAGCCGCTGCGCGACGATGATCGAGAACGTGTTGAAGATCAGGAACGAACCGACGAACAACGCGATGAGAGCGAAGATCAGCAGGAAGGTGTTGAAGAACGCGAGCGCGTCGCGGACCGAGTTCTGTCCCTCCTTCGTGATCTGCTTGCCGGTCAGCACTTCCAGCTTCGGGTCCGATAGTGCGGAGCGCAGCCGCTCCGCCATCTGCTGTTGCGATACGCCGGGCGCCGCCGCAACGTCGATCTCGTCGACCTTGCCCGGTTCGCCGAGCACGCGTTCAGCAGTCGCCTGGTCGAACAAGGTGATCGACGCGCCGAGCGGGCTGTCGGCGTTCTCCCACCGGACGATGCCGGTGATGGTGTAGATCGAGGGAGCCTGCTTGGTGAGCACCATGACCTGGGCGCCCACGCTCAGGTTGCCGACGTCGGCGGAGCGCTTGTCGATCACCACTTCCGAGCTGCTGCGCGGCGGGTACCCGCCTGGCAGCAGGCGGTACGGATTCATGCTCGACACGTCGTTCCACGCCTGGCCGAGAGTGGGCGCGCCGGCGCCCGGGTTGCCGATCGGCTTGCCGTTCTTGCCGACCAGCTGCGCATAGCCCTGGGCGTCGACCCGAACCTCGGTAACGCCGTCCACCAGCCGGATCTTGCTGACGAGCGTGGCGTCGATCTTCGATCGCTGGCTGGTGAAGTTCGCCTGCGGCGTGAACGGCTGGTACGCCCGCACCACCGCGGACGTGTTGTGGTAGACGTCGGTGAACAGGCCGTCGAACGTACGGCCGATCGTGTCGGTGAGCACGAACGTGCCGGACATGAAGGCCACGCCGAGCGTGACGGCGAGAGCCGTCAGTGCGTAACGAATTTTGTGCGCAAGCAGACCTGAGAACGTGATGCGCCACATGGCTCAATCACCAAGAATCCTGACCATGTCGAGGACGGTGTCCGTCGTCGGCTTCTCGAGCTCCTTGACGATGTGCCCGTCTGCCAGGAACAGCACGCGGTCGGAGTAGCTCGCCGCCCGGGCGTCGTGAGTCACCATCACGACCGTCTGACCGAACTCGTCGACGGCGGAACGCATCTGTTCGAGCAGCTCGGTCGCGGACTTCGAGTCGAGGTTCCCGGTCGGCTCGTCGGCGAAGACCAGGTCCGGACGGGTGACCAGCGCCCGTCCCATGGCGACGCGCTGCTGTTGGCCGCCGGACATCTCCGAAGGCCGATGGAGCAGGCGGTCCTCGATGCCCAGCGCCCGGATCAGCGTGTCGAACCATGCCTTGTCCGGCTTGTGCCCCGCGAGCGACAGCGGCAGCACGATGTTCTCCCGAGCGGTCAGTGTCGGCACCAGGTTGAAGGCCTGGAACACGAAGCCGACCCGCTCGCGGCGTAGCAGCGTCATCGCCTTGTCGTTCAGGGTGCTCAGGTCGACGTCGCGCACGAACACCTGTCCGGAGGTGAGCCGGTCGAGCCCGGCCAGGCAGTGCAGCAACGTCGATTTGCCAGAGCCGGAAGGGCCCATGATGGCGGTGAACTGTCCGGCGGCGAACTCGGCGCTGACTCCGTCGAGGGCACGCACCACGGTGGCCCCCGAGCCGTACACCTTGACGGCATCGACCATGCGTGCCGCGAGCGCTGGACGAGCTAGCAATTGCGACTGTGTGCTGGAGGCGGCGATCGTCATGGCAGACCCCCGTTTGTTACTCGGCTACTCCAGGGTTTCTCCGACCGGTCGACCGGCGGCAGTGGCCTTGGTCCCGAGCCGGACACGGCTTTGGGCACGAAGGCCGTCGTAAACGTGGCACCGCGCTGCCGCGGTCACTTCGACTGCGGCAGCTTCACCGGGCGGCGCGTGCTGCGTGGCGCTGACGGCGGAGGCACTACCGGCCCGATGTCGCCGTCCGGTGCGTCGTCGAGGTCGACGATCACCGGCGCGTGGTCGCTCGGACCGGTTCCCTTACGCGCGTGCCGGTCGACCCAGGCCGCCGCGACTCGGCCGGCCACCGCGCCGCTGGCCAGGACGAGGTCGATGCGCATGCCGAGATCCTGATGGAACATGCCCGCCCGGTAGTCCCAGTACGTGAACACGCGCTCGGTCGGCCAGCGATCGCGCACGACGTCGTGCAGGCCGAGGCCTTGCAGGTCAGCCAGCGCCGCGCGCTCGGGCTCGGTGACGTGGGTCTGGCCGACGTACGCGGCAGGGTCGAACACGTCGGCGTCGGACGGTGCGATGTTCATGTCGCCGCACACCATCGCGTCGGGCGGGCCCGCCGCTACCGCTTCGCGCAACGCCGCCAACCAGGCCAACTTGTAGTGGTAATGCTCGGAGTCGGGGACGCGCCCGTTCGGCACGTACACCGAGTGGACGCGGATTCCGCCGCAGGTGGCCGACACGGCTCGCGCCTCCGGATGGGGGAATCCCGGCCCGCCCGGCAGCCCGGCCACGACGTCGTCCAGGCCGACCCGCGACAGGATCGCCACGCCGTTCCACTGCGCTTCGCCGTGATAGCCGATCGCGTACCCGCGGTGCGCGAGCTCGGCGTCGAGCAGATCAGCGAACGCGGCGTCGGCGAGCTTCGTCTCTTGCAGGCACACGACGTCCGGCTTGCGCTGATCCAGCCACGGCAACAGCCGAGGGACGCGCTGCTTGACCGAGTTCACGTTCCAGGTCGCCACCCGCATCCGAACAACGTAGTCCGGCCCGCTCGCTGTCGGTACGGGAGCAGATACTTGCGCAATGGCCTACGACGAGGAGCTCGCGAACCGCGTCCGCGAGCATGTCCAAAGCGAGAAGGGCTTGACCGAGAAACGCATGTTCGGCGGCCTCGCCTTCCTCATCAACGGCAACATGGCCGTCAGCGCGAGCGGCCAGGGCGGTCTGCTCCTGCGGGTCGATCCGGTCCAGACCGACGCCCTGGTCACCGAGGCACACGCACGGCGCTTCGTGATGCGCGGGCGGGAGATGGACGGCTGGCTTCGCATCGACACCGATGCGATCGAGACGGACGACGAGCTCCAGCGGTGGATAAGTCGTGGCGTCACGTACGCCAAATCGTTGCCGCCGAAGTAGCCCGGCACTGGCCGTGCGCCGTTCGAACGCCTAGCGTTGACGGCACCAGCGCCTTCGTGGCACGTGCGATGTGCCGAGGTGAGTCATGACCGTCCACCAGTGTCCAAAGTGCGAATTGCGGTTCGACTGGATCACCGAACTCAATGACCACTGTTGGCACGACCATCCGGAGTTCCGCCACGAGTACCCGGTCGCCAAGCCGACGTCTCGTCCGGCTGAACAGCCTGCCGATCAGCCCGCCAAGACGCCGCGCTAGACGGCCAGCCGCTCCGCGCGTTCGCGGCGGGGCGGCGTGATCGCGGCGGGCGGGGTCGCGATCGTTGTTCGATTGCGCCCGTCCTTCTTGGCTTGGTAGAGCGCGCGGTCGGCGCGGCCGATCAGCTCGTCGGACGTCTCGACGAAGTCCCACGAGGCGAGCCCGGCGGAGATCGTCTGGCCCAGCCGTGTGACGGCGCGCAGCCGGTCCAGGGCGTCGATCGCGGTTTCGC
>DASXRA010000378.1:0-13798 GCA_036506855.1 Jatrophihabitantaceae bacterium | reverse complement strand
TCTTGGCGACAGGCGCTAATCCGTCGTCGTCGAGCACGTCGCGCAGCCACATCGCGACCTCGCAGCACTGGGTGATGTCGGCCGGAGCACCCGGGTCGAGATCGAAGACGATCTCGTCGGTACGCGGCTTGCGGGCGCGCGGCGGGAGGTGCCACTGCGGAACGTGCAGCTCCAGGGCGGCCAGGTTGGCCAACCACACGAGGGTCGCCAGCTCCTCGACGACCACGAAATCGATCGTCTCGCGATTCATCGTCGAGCCGGGCACCGGCAGCGTCACGGTGCGCACCCAGGACGGCGTGCCGCGCGGAGCGTTCTTCTCGAAGAAGAACGCCCCGTCGACGCCGTTGGGGTAGCGCTTGACCGTCAGCGGCCGATTGGCGAGATGCGGCAGCAGCACGGGCGCGATCCGCGTGTAGTAGTCGATCACCTCGCCCTTGGTGAAGCCGGTCTCCGGATAGAGCACCTTGTCGAGATTCGACAGGCTCAGGTGCCTGCCATCGACGTCCACCGTGATCCGTTCAGCCATCGCGGCCAACCTCTCGCGCGTCCTTGTCCATGCGGATGCCGGCGAACACCGGATGTCGCAGCCGCCCGTCGTCGGCCCAGTGCGAATACGAGACCTCGACGACCACCTCTGGGTCTACCCAGGTCGCGACCCGTCCGGGCGACGCCGCAGGCACCGTCCTGAGTGGACAGTCAGCCCGAGCGACGAGAGTTGCCTGCAGCTGGGCCGCCTCGCGTCCGGACAGCCCGCTGCCGACCTTGCCGGCGAAGCACAGCTCGTCGCCGTCGTAGTAACCGAGCAGCAGCGAGCTCAGCGTCTTGCTGCCGTCGAGCGCGTCAGCTTCCCAGCCGACGACGACGAACTCGCTGCGCCGCACGAACTTGACCTTCAACCACTCCGGCGTACGGCGCCCAGCGTGGTAGCGGCTGGTGAGCCGCTTGGCGACGACGCCCTCCAGACCGTGTTCGCGCGCAGCCACCTCGGTGGCCTTGCCGTCGTCGAACGACGGGCTCACTGTCCACTGTGGATGGTCGGCTGCCAGCCGGTCGAGGGTCGCGCGGCGCTCGGCAAGCGGGCGCGCGGCCAGGTCGACGCCGTACAGGCGCAGCAGGTCGAACGCGATGAACGACACCGGGGCGGTCTCGACCAGGCCGGCAGCCTGCGCAGCGGAGCGGACGTGCATTCGGGTCTGCAACAACCCGAACGACGGACGCCCGTCGGCGAACGCGACGATCTCACCGTCGAGCAGCGCGTCCTCGATGCCCTCGCCCAGCGAGGCGAGCTCCGGGTAGGCCACCGTGGCGTCGCCGCCCAGCCGCGTGGTCACGTGCACCGCCCCGGCGATGACCTCCAGCAAAGCGCGCACCCCGTCCCACTTGAACTCATATGTCCAGTCCGGCCCGGCCGGCAGCGCATCGACAGACGTCGCGAGCATCGGCTTGATCGGGGCCGCCACGTAGTCAATCCTGCCCTTCTGCTGGCATAAGACGTGCGGATCCACGCATGATCGCAGGGGAGAGGGCCATCATGGGTGGTCTGAGGCGAGCAGAACGGGTGAGGCGATGCGTGCGATATGGAAGGGCGCGGTGTCCTTCGGCCTGGTGAACATCGGCGTCCGGATGTTCGCGGCCACCGAAGAGCGTGACGTCAGCTTCCACCAGGTGCGCCGAAGCGACGGCTCACGCATCCGGTACAGGCGCGTCGCCGAGGCGGACGGCGAAGAGGTCGCCTACGCCGACATCGCCAAGGGCTACGTCCTGCCGAGCGGCGAGACGGTCGTACTGACCGACGACGACTTCGCCGACCTGCCGCTGCCCAGCGCACGCGTGGTCGACGTCTTGCAGTTCGTGCCGGCCGAGCAGGTCGACCCGATCTACTTCGCCAAGAGCTACTACCTCGAGCCCGAGCAGCAGGCCGTCAAGCCGTACGTGCTGCTGCGCGACGCGCTCGAGGGCAGCGGGATGGTCGGCCTGGTGAAGGTCGCGCTGCGCAATCGCGAGCAGCTCGCCACGCTGCGCGTGCGCGAGGGTGTCGTCGTGCTCGAGACCATGGTGTGGCCCGACGAGGTTCGCGAGCCGGCGTTCGGCTTCCTCGACCAGGACGTGAACGTGCGCTCCCAGGAACGCGCAATGGCTGAATCCCTGGTCGAGAGCATGGCCGGCGACTTCGAGCCCGACCAGTACACCGACGAGTACCGCGAGGCGTTGCAGCAGGTCATCGACGCGAAGATCGAGGGTCGCGAGGTGGTCGACACGTCGCCGGCGAAGCCCGACACCGGCCAGGTCGTCGACCTCATGGCGGCGCTTCGTGCCTCCGTCGACGCGGCGAAGCGCAGCCGCGGCGAGGCGGCTCCGGCTGCCCGTCCGGCGCGCAAGGCCGCGCCTGCCAAGGCGGCTCCGGCCGCGGCCAAGCGCGCCCCGGCAAAGAAGGCCGCGGCCAAGGCGCCGGCGAAGAAGGCCGCGAAGGTCTCGAAGACCGCTCGCCGCAAGTCCGCGTGAGTCCCGAGATGGCACCGCCGCCCGCGAGGCTCAGCACCACCCAGCTGCCACCGCTCGACCCGTCGATCCCGCCGTGGCCGGGGCACACCGTGCCGCTCAGCGGGGGCAACGTGCACGTCCGGACCACGCCGTCGGCGCCCGGGGCCGAGCCGGCGTTGTTCGTGCACGGCCTGGGCGGCGCGTCGACGAACTGGACCGACTTCGCCGGGCAGCTCGCGCCATGGCTCGCGATCGACGCTCTCGACCTGCACGGGTTCGGACGCTCGTCGCCGGCGCCCGGACGCGACTACACGATCGGCGCTCACAAGCGCACCGTCATCGAGTACCTGGAGGAGTCGGGGCGCGGCCCGGTGCACCTGTTCGGCAACTCCATGGGCGGCCTGATCTCGCTGCTGATCGCGGCGCGGCGCCCCGACCTCGTCCGCACGCTGACCGTGATCTCGCCTGCCGTGCCCGACCTGCGTCCGCGCCGGCTGGGCACCGACCCGCTACTCGCGGTCGCGCTCCTACCGGGTGCGGCGCCGCTGATCCGCCGGCGCGTCCGCCGGTTCACGCCCGAGCAGCGCGCCCGGGCGATCATCAAGCTGTGTTTCGCCGACCCGGCAGCCGTACCGCCGAACCGAGTGGCCGAGGCCATCGACGAGATCCGCACGCGCGACGGCATGGCGTGGTCGCTCGACGCGCTGATCCGCTCGCTTCGCGGGCTCGTCGCGTCCTACGTGTCGCGCCGCTCGGGCGGCGTGTGGGGGCGGATCGCCCTGGTCAATGTGCCGACCCTCGTGGTGTGGGGTGACCGCGATCGGCTCGTCGACCCTGCGCTCGCGCCGCGGGTTGCGGCGTCGATCCCGGGCTCCAGGTTGCTGGTGCTAGAAGGCATCGGTCACGTCGCACAGCTGGAGGACCCGGTGGTCACCGCCCGCGCGGCGCTCGCCCTGATCGAGGACACCCGCCGCGCGACGCCGGCATCCGGCGCCACGCCGCAGGAGGACGCCGTTCGGTGAACCTGCGGCGACGCCGGTTGTGGCACGCTGAGCGCGTGGCGGACGAATCTCGGCGCGGCGCGGCGACGATGCGCCCTCCCGATCGGTCCGGACGCGAGTACGACCTCTCGTCCACGCGCTGGACATTCGAGGAGTCCGACGACGACGAGCGCCGGGAGCGCACCCTCGGCGACTCGATACGCGGGTTCGTCGATCGGTACGGCTGGCGCGCGTATGCCTTGCCGGTGCTGGCCATCGTTACGGTGGCCGCCCTGATGACGTCCCAGCCGACGCACAAGGCCGCGGCTCCGGCGAAGCGCGGCCATCCGGTGGGCGGCACCCATGCACCGAGCGCCGGGGGAGCTCCTCCGACGGTGTCCGGATCGGCGCCGCTGAAGACCGACCAGGCAGGTATCAACGCGGAGAACCAGGCGCTCGCGTCCGACGCGCTCCCGGGCGGCCCGGCGTACACCCAGAAGGGCGACGGAACCTACCGGGTGCTGGCCGGGCACGGCCCGGTCGTCGGTAGCGGCACGGTGCGCCACTACACCGTCGACGTCGAGAACGGCGTGGCCGGCGTCGACCTGAAGGCCTTCAGCCACCTCGTCGACACCGCGCTCGACGACTCGCGCAGCTGGACCGGCAACCACAGCGGCGTGGCACTGCAGCGCGTCGACTCGTCCTATACGGGCGCGGTCGACTTCCACGTCACGCTCACCTCCGCATTGACCGTCCGCGCGCTGTGCGGCTTCGAGCAGCAGATCGAGACGTCATGCTGGTCGCCCGACCACGACTCGCGGGTCGTGCTGAACGTCGCTCGTTGGGTACGAGGCACGGCGGCGTACATCGCCGACCTGCCCGCGTATCACCTCTACATGATCAATCACGAGACTGGCCACGCACTCGGCCACCGGCACAGCCACGCGTGCCTCGCCGACGGCGCCGCTCCGGTGATGATGCAGCAGACGATCGGTCTGAAGTCGGTGACCGGGCAGCTCTGCGAGGCGAACCCGTGGCCGTACCCGCCGGGCGCCAAGGACGCCCCGGGCGCCGAGTCGGCCGACACTCCGCAGAACAGCCCGCTCGTCCCGCGCTGACCTCGTCCAGGTGCTACCTGTGGGTTGCACTTTGCGGTGACCTAGTGCAACCTGGAGGTAGCACTTCGGGCGAGAGGAGCACGCGATGGATACCCCGGACAAGATCGAACGCGAGATCCAGATCGACGCCCCGCTCGACCGTGTGTGGGGCCTCGTGGCCGAGCCCGGGTGGTGGATCGGCGACGGCGACCGATCCGGTCAGCGGCTGAGCAGCGAGCGCGGTCTGCAGATCGTCGACGACCCCCGCTACGGGCAGTTCCCGGTCCGCGTCGAGTCAGTCGAGCCGCCACACCACGCGTCCTTCCGCTGGGCGAGCGCGTTCCCGGGCGAGGATCCGGGCGAGGGCAACTCCACGCTGATCGACTTCTGGCTGATCGAGCGCGACGGGGGCACGCTGTTGCGGGTGGTCGAGAGTGGCTTCGCCCGCCTGCCCGAGCCCACTGAGCGCGACGGGAACGCCAAGGGTTGGGAGCAGCAGCTCGAGATCCTCAAGAGGCGCGCCGAACGCGTCTCGGTGTGAGCGCCGACCAGCGCGATGTCGGCACGGTCTTCGTCGCGCTGGCCGACCCGACCCGCCGCCTGCTGCTGGGCGCACTCGTGGACGAGGGCCAGGCGAGCGCCACGACGCTCGCCGTCCGGTTGCCGGTGTCGCGCCAGGCGGTCATCAAGCACCTCAACGTGCTCGAGGACGCCGGCCTGGTCACGGCAGGGCGGGCCGGACGCGAGGTGCTGTACCGCCTTCGCTCGACGCCGTTGGACGCGTCCGCTCGCTGGCTGACCGACCTGGCGGCGACGTGGGATCGCCGCCTCGAGGCCGTCAAGCGCGCAGCGGAGGCACCGGACGCGGCGTCAGGGCAGCGCCAGCTGGATCAGCCCGATCCGGATCGCTAGCGCTGCCGCCGCCGCGCGTGACGCGCAGCCGAGCTTGTCGAGGACGTGCTCGACGTGCTTGGCCACCGTCTTGTCCGAGACGACGAGCATGCGCGCGATTTGCGGGTTCGTGAGCCCACCGGCGATCAGCGTCAGCACGTCGAGTTCGCGTGCGGTGAGCCCGTGCGGGAGCTCGGCATCGTCCTCGGTGATGACGAATCCGGGATCGAGCAGGCGGCTCTGGATCAGGTGCCAGCCGCCGAGTTCGTCGCGCCACCTGAATCGCTCCGGCAGCTCGTTGCGCCGGGCAGCGGCGGCGATCGCTTCGGGCAGCCGGCCGCCGTTACGCAGGTGCTCGCCCTGCATCCGATCCGGCAGCGGGACGACCGTGGCGTCCGGGAGCACGACGGCCCCGCGAGCGCTTGCCGGCATGTCGGCCGTGAGCTGGCTGGGCAGGCGCATCGTGTCGATCAGCCCGCCGATCAGTGACCGCACCCGCAGCAACTGGTCGGCGATCGCCTCGCGGGCCGCTCCCTGGGTCGGGAGGCGGGCGGCGGACAGGTGCAGGATGCCGGTGTATCGCCCGTCGGCGCTGTACAGGCGCAGGGCCACGGCGGCCTCGAGCCAGATCAGCGGCTGCGCGTACTCGCTCAGATCGCTGGCATCGAGTCCCGACATCCACTGGTCGAGCCAGGTGAGGACGAGCTCGTCGTATCCGACGCTCGCGACCGTCTCGTGAGAGCGCGTCATCGGGTCGTACACGGAGATGCTCGCAGCCTGGAAGGGCACCAGCCGCGACAGCAGGTCGAGCAGTTCGCCGGCGATCTCGGCGAGGGGAGCGGATCGGCCTTCGTGGTGGCCGGCCCCGACAAAGCGGTATGACGCGTCCGTCACTGCCACCAGGCTCCCTATGTCACGGGGGCCTTCGTGAAGGGGCTCCACGATGCGCAGTGCCAGCAAGCTGAGCGCGGCGCACCCCCCGATGCGTGCCGCTGTCGCGCCGGGCCAGCATATGCGCTAGCTGACGTATTTGGTCAGTCATTGCCAAGACGTAATCTCGTAGCCAAGCGGGTAGCCACCGTGGTCGAGTCATCCCCCCGAACTCCCACGGTGGCCCCGTTCCTTCCTACCCGGCGTAACGGTGATACTGGACGGGGAATGCCGAGCGCCGCGGGTGCGGTTGCTCCGATGATCCGCTCTGCGGAAAGAACGTTCTCCGGAAGGACAAGTCGTGTCATTGCCGCCACTCGTCGAGCCCGCCGGTCCTACGGCGACGCTCTCCGTAGACGAAGTGCGTCGTTACAGCCGTCACCTGATCATCCCGGACGTCGCGATGGCCGGGCAGAAAAGGCTCAAGAACGCCCGCGTGCTGTGCGTGGGCGCCGGCGGGCTGGGATCGCCCGCGCTGATGTACCTGGCCGCGGCAGGCGTCGGAACGCTCGGCATCGTCGAGTTCGACGTCGTCGACGAGTCGAACCTGCAGCGCCAGATCATCCACGGGCAGAGCGACATCGGCCGCTCGAAGGCCGAGTCGGCCCGCGACTCGGTACTCGAGATCAACCCGTACGTCACCGTGAACCTGCACGAGGAGCGCCTGGACTCCTCGAACGTCATGGACCTGTTCGCGCAGTACGACCTGATCGTCGACGGCACCGACAACTTCGCCACTCGCTACCTGGTCAACGACGCATGCGTCCTGCTGCACAAGCCGTACGTGTGGGGCTCGATCTACCGGTTCGACGGGCAGGCGTCGGTGTTCTGGGCCGATCACGGACCCTGCTACCGCTGCCTGTACCCCGAGCCGCCGCCGCCGGGCATGGTGCCCTCGTGCGCCGAAGGCGGCGTGCTGGGTGTGCTGTGCGCCTCGATCGGATCCATCCAGGTCACCGAGGCGATCAAGCTGATCACGGGCATCGGCGAGCCGCTGGTCGGGTCGCTCATGGTGTACGACGCGCTCGAGATGGACTACCGCAAGATCACCGTCCGCAAGGACCCCAACTGCGCGGTCTGCGGCGAACAGCCCACCGTCACCGAGCTGATCGACTACGAGGAGTTCTGCGGCGTCGTCAGCGACGACGCGCAGCGTGCCGCCGCCGGTTCGACGATCACCGCGGTCGAGCTGAAGGATCTCATCGACGCCGACAAACCGATCTACCTCGTCGACGTGCGTGAGCCGGCCGAGTGGGAGATCGTGCGCATCCCCGGTGCCACGCTCATCCCGAAGGACGACATCCTGCGCGGCGACGCGCTGGCGTCCCTGCCGCAGGACCGGCAGGTCGTCATGTACTGCAAGACCGGCGTTCGCTCGGCCGAGACGCTCGCCGCGGTGAAGGCCGCCGGGTTCTCCGACGCCGTGCACGTGCAGGGCGGCGTCACCGCGTGGGTGCACCAGATCGACCCCAGCCTGCCGTCGTACTGACGCTGAGTTTCACTTGTCGGTCATCAGGCGTATGACTTTGCGCATGAGCGATCTGTTGGAACTGTTCAACCTGGGCCTGGCCGAGTTCGGCAAGCGCGTCCGCCGCGTTGGCGCGGATCAATGGACGGCGTCGACGCCATGCTCCGAGTGGGACGTCCGCACGCTCGTCGACCACGTGATCGACGAGCAGGTGTGGGCGCCGCCGCTGATGGCAGGCCACGAGCTCGAGCCTTCGGCGGCGATGGTCGAGAGCGCGAAGCGTGCCCTCGGCGATGACCGTGTAGCGGCCTGGGAGACCGCGGCGCTCGCGTCCAGCCGGGCGTTCGGCGAGCCCGGTGCGCTGGAGCGCCCGGTGTCACTGTCGCGCGGTGCCACGCCGGCTACCGAGTACCTCGGCGAGATGGCCTTCGATCTCGTCATCCACTCCTGGGACCTGGGCACCGCGATCGGGGTCACCGATCCGCTCCCGGACGAGCTCGTGCAGTTCGGATTGTCGGCCGGCGAGCAGATGGGCGGCGACCTGTCGTTCAGCGGTGTGTTCGAGGCGCCGGTCCCGGTGGCCGATGACGCGCCGGCCGAGGCTCGGCTGATCGCGCTCACCGGCCGCCATCCGCGTTGAGTCCGGACGATTCGCTGCCGCACCGCATCCTGGCCTGCGTCGAGTCGATCCCGGCGGGCCGGGTGATGACGTACGGCGACGTCGCCGAGTACGTCGGGTCGCGCGCACCGCGCATGGTCGGCCGCGTGTTGGCTCTCGACGGCGGCAGCGTCCCGTGGCACCGCGTGCTGCGCGCCGACGGCACCTGCGCCGACCACCTGCAAGACGAGCAGCGCCAGCTGCTGATCGCCGAGGGCGTGCGGTTCAGCAACGGCCGCGTCGACCTGCGCAAGTACCGCTGGGACGGCCGATGACGGGTCCGGCCGGAAATCGTCGGAGCGGCATGCTGGGATGACGAGGTGACCGACTACCGGCTGATCCGGCCGTCCCGCCGCGTCGTGGCGCCGCCGGTTCTCGACGAGCCGCAGCGCCGCGTGGTGGAGCATCCGGGCGGCCCGCTGCTCGTGCTGGCCGGGCCCGGCACCGGCAAGACGACCACGCTGGTCGAGGCCGCCGTCGCCCGGGTGGCCGCCGGCGTCCCGGTCGAGCATCTGCTGATGCTGACGTTCTCCCGCCGCGCCGCGGGCGAGCTGCGCGACCGCGTCACCGCCCGGCTCGGCGGCACGGTGCGCGAGCCCGTCGCGCGCACGTTTCACTCCTACGCGTTCGGCGTGCTGCGCATGGCGGCGGTGTCCTCGGCGCTGCCCGCGCCGCGCCTGCTGTCCGGTCCGGAGCAGGACGTCGTGCTGCGCGAACTGGTCAGCGGCGACCTCGAGCGAGGTGTGTCGCGATGGCCGGCCGAGCTGCGTCCGGCGATGGGCACCCGAGCGTTCGCCGGCGAGCTGCGCGACCTGCTGCTGCGTGCGGTCGAGCGCGGGCTGGACGGTCCGCGGCTGGCCGCGCTCGGGCGCGCGCGCAAGCGGCCGGACTGGGTCGCGGCGGGCGAGTTCCTGCAGGAGTACCTGGACGTGACGTCGCTGGCGCGTCCCGGGGCCTGGGACCCAGCCGAGCTGATCCGCGCCGCCACCGACGCCCTGGTCGCCGACCCGGCGCTGCTCGCAAGTGAGCAGCGGCTGCGGCGGCGCCTGCTCGTCGACGAGTACCAGGACACCGACCCCGCCCAGGCCGAGCTGCTCGCGCTGCTCGCGCAAGGGGCCGACGAGCTGATCGTGGTCGGCGACCCCGACCAGTCGATCTACGCGTTCCGGGGCGCCGACCCGTCGGCGATCCGCGACCTGCCCGAGCGATTCGGCGAGATTCCCGTGGTCGCGCTGACCACGTCGCGGCGCGCCGGGTCCGGGTTGTTGGACGCGACCCGCCGGGTGGCGCTACGACTGCCCGGACGCGGCGAGCAGCGCACGTTGCAGGCTGCGCCGGGCCTGCCACCGGGACGCGTCGAGGTGCGGCTGCTGCGCTCGTCCGCCGAAGAGGCCGCGTACGTGGCCGGCTTGCTGCGCCGGGCACACCTCGACGACGAGTTGCCGTGGTCGCGCATGGCAGTGCTCGTGCGCTCGACGACGATGACCCTGGCGGTGCTGCGTCGTGCCCTCATCACTGCGGGCGTTCCGTTGGCCGTGGCAGGCGACGACGTGCCGCTCGCCGAGCAGCCCGCGGTGGCGCACCTGCTGACCGCGTTGCGCTGCGTGCTGCGTCCGGCCGAGCTGACCGAGGACGTCGCCGAGCACCTGCTGCTCGGCCCGATCGGCGGCGCCGATGCGTTGCAGCTGCGCCGCCTGCGCCGCGAGCTGCGCCAGCTCGCCGACGCGAACGGCGACGGGCTGCTCGCCCCGGCCGTGCAGGATCTGCCCGGCGCAGCCGTACTGCCCTCGCGGGTTCGCCGCCCGGTCGAGCGCGTGGCGCGTGTTCTGGACGCCGGGCGCACGGCGGGCCGGTCCGGGGCGAGCGCCGAGGACGTGCTGTGGGCGATCTGGGACGCCACCGGACTGGCCGCGCGCTGGGACGCCGCCAGCCAGGCCGGCGGTCCGGGTGGCGCGGCGGCCGACCGCGACCTCGATGCGGTGATCGAGCTGTTCGATGCGGCGGCGCGATTCACCGACCGGCTGCCCGCGGCGTCCGCGGCGGAGTTCTTCGAGCATCTCGCCGCGCAGCAGATCCCCGGCGACACGCTCGCGCCGCGAACGGCACGCGGCGACGCGGTGCAGATCCTCACCGCGCACGCCAGCAAGGGCCTGGAGTGGGACCTCGTCTGCGTCACGCACGTCCAGGAGGGCACCTGGCCGGACCTTCGCCGGCGCGGGTCCCTGCTCGGCTCCGAGCTGCTCGTCGACGTGGTCGCGCAGCGCGACGGTGCCGGCGTCTCGACGCTCGCCCCACAGATCCACGAGGAGCGGCGGCTGTTCTACGTGGCGGTGACCCGCGCGCGGCAGCGCCTGGTCGTCACGGCGGTGTCGGGCGACGACGAGCAGCCGTCCCGGTTCCTCGACGAGCTCGATCCGCTCGACGACGAGCGCCCGTTCGCGTCCGGACTGCGTGGCGCCCACCTGCCCGATCTCGTCGCCGAGCTCAGAGCGGCCGCGTGCGACCCGTCCGTGTCGCGGGCCGAGCGTGCCGCCGCCGCTGCCGAGCTGGCTCGTCTGGCTGCTGCTGGCGTTCCGGGCGCGCATCCCGATACGTGGTGGGGCCTGGCTGCCGTGTCGGACCCTGGCCCGGTGGCCGACCCCGAGCGTCCGGTGCTGGTCAGTCCGTCGCGGATCGAGTCGTTCCTGCGCTGCGAGATGCGGGCACTGCTGACCGGGCTCGGCGCCCGTGAGGGTGACGAGATCGGGGCGTCGCTCGGCACGCTGATCCACGATGTCGCGGCGAGCGCACCCGACGACGCCGACCTGCCGGCGTTGGAGACCCTGCTCGACGCGCAATGGCGCCGGCTCGACTTCGGTGCTTCGTGGCTGGCCGAGCACGAGCGTGAACGGGCCCGGACGATGCTCGCGAAGCTGGTCGAGTGGCTGCGGAGCACTCGCGGCGAGCTCGATCTCGTGGCGACCGAGCAGGGCTTCGACGTGGTCGTCGGCGACGCTCGGTTGCGCGGGCGCGTCGACCGGCTCGAACGCGACGCCGACGGCCGGTCGGTGGTGATCGACCTGAAGACGGGCAAGTCCAAGGCCGACGACCCGCCGACGAACCTGCAGCTCGGCGCGTACCAGCTGGCCATCCAGGCTGGCGGATTCGGCGAGGCCGAGCGACCCGGGGGAGCGCGGCTCGTCCAGCTCGGCACGGACGTGAAGTCCGTCGTCGAGCAGAGCCAGCCGCCGCTGGACGACGACCCGCGGTGGATCGCCGATCAGGTCGAGTACGTCGCCGAGCGCTTCCGTGGCGGCGAGTTCAGCGCCACGGCGAACTCCTACTGCGGCGCCTGCGACGTCCGGTCGAGTTGCCCGCTGATGCCCGAGGGCCGGCAGGTGACCGCGTGAACATGGCGCCCGATGTGTCCCGCTGTCCCCGCCGCTCGCTGTCTCATCGCGCCGATGTGTCCCGCTGTCCCCGCCGCTCGCTGCGCTCGGGCGGACCCAGCGGGCCACGCGCAAGCACTCATCGCAGCTCGGGCGGACCCAGCGGGCCACGCGCAAGCCTTCGGCGCGCGGGCGCAGCTCTTCGCGCGAGCGCTCATCGCGTTGTAGGTCAGCCATGAGACCTATCTCCGCGTCTGAGCTTGCTCAGGTGCTCGGGCTCGACACGCCGACCGACGAGCAGGCCACCGTGATCGAGTCGCCGATGGCCCCGGCCGTCGTGATCGCCGGCGCGGGCTCCGGCAAGACCGAGACGATGGCTGCCCGCGTGGTGTGGCTGGTGGCCAACCGGCTCGTGGCGCCGGAGGAGATCCTCGGCCTGACGTTCACCCGGAAGGCGGCGGCGGAGCTGGGGCGCCGCATCAGGTGGCGGTTGGCGAGCTGGCGGCACGTCGTCGAGCACGAGCGGCCGGATGACCACGCGGCCCTCACCGAACTGCTGGCGGGCGAGCCGACGGTGCTCACGTACTCCGCGTACGCCGCCCGCCTGGTCAGCGAGCACGCGATGCGCGTGGGCGCCGAGCCGAACCCGCGGTTGCTGTCGCAGGCGGTCTGCTGGCAGCTCGCCGACTCCGTGGTCCGCCGCTACCGCGGATCGCTGCCGCGGGGGGTCGGCGCGCTGGCGTCGGTGACGCAGTACGTCATGGCGCTCACCGCCCAGTTCGTCGACCACCTGGTCGAGCCCGACGCCGTCGAGGCGTACTGCACGCAGGTCGTCGACGAGCTGATCGCGATCTGCGACGGCGAGCCGCCGGTGTCGACCGACGCCGGCAAGCTGGCCACCTCGCTGCGCCATCGGCTGGCACTGCTGCCGCTCGTGCGCGACTACGCGACCGCGAAGCGCGCCCTGGAAGCCGTCGACTTCGGCGACCAGATGTCGCTGGCCGCGCGACTCGCCGAGATGCCCGACGTCGTCGCTGCCGAGCGCGAGCGGTACGGCGCCGTGTTGCTGGACGAGTACCAGGACACCGGCCACGCGCAGGCCCGGCTGCTGCACGGGTTGTTCGGCGGCGCGCACGCGGTGACAGCCGTGGGCGATCCGTTCCAGTCGATCTACGGATGGCGCGGCGCCAGCGCGGGCAACATCCATCGCTTCACGGCGACGTTCCGCGGCGCGACCGGCGAGCCGGCGCTGCGGTTCCCGCTCACGACGAGCTGGCGCAACGACGAGACCGTGCTGCACGCCGCGAACGCCGTGGCCACACCACTGCGCACGGGCGACGCGACCATCGAACTGCGCCCGCGCCCGAAGGCCGGCACCGGGCAGATCCGCGCGGCCGTCGTCGAGACCGTCGAGGACGAGGCGCGCTGGCTGGCGGCTCGGCTGAGCAGCGAGTGGCAGGCGCGCCCGGTCGGCGACCGTACTGCCGCGGTGCTGGTCCGCCGCCGCACGCAGATCGACGAGGTGCGCTTGGCGCTGCTCGCCGAGGGTCTGCCGGTCGAGGTCATGGGCCTCGGCGGGTTGCTCACGACGCCCGAGGTGGTCGACGTGGTGGCGACGCTGCGGGTGCTGGCCGACCACAAGTCCGGCGCCGCGCTTGCCAGGCTGCTCGGCGGTGCACGGTGGCGGATCGGCGCGCGCGATCTCGCCGCGCTCAGCGCCCGGGCAAGCGAGCTCGCGCGGGCGCGCCGGCCGGCAGGCGGCGACGACCAGCCCGTCGACCAGGGCAGCCTGATCGAGGCGCTCGACGATCTCGGCCGGTCCGAGCGGTACTCGCCGGCCGGCTATGCGCGGATGTCGGCGCTCGCCGACGAGCTGTGCGCGCTGCGAAGGCGCCTGTCCGCCCCGCTGGCCGAGTTGGTGGCCG
>DASXRA010000377.1:0-4094 GCA_036506855.1 Jatrophihabitantaceae bacterium | reverse complement strand
AGTTGCACCAGAGCCGCCGCCCGGCCGCGCGCGAGACCAAGAGCCCCGCCGCCGTAGCGCGTTACATGCCGCACGACGTCGTGGTTGGACAGCACCCACGTGCACGGGGCCCCGACGCGAGCCATCGCCGAGAGCGAGCTGTTGATCGCGTCCTGGAACGTGTCGGCGCCCCAACGTGCCTGCACCAGCCGGAAGTTGAAGGCGAGGTTCAGCTCGTCCGGACGGACGTAGCGCGCCAGCCGCTCGTCGTCGGGCACCCACGCCTCGCCGACTGCCATCCGATCGCCCGGGTAGGAGTCGAGCACGCGGCGGAACATCCGCAGGTGGTCATGGACGCCGTCACGGTCCCAGCGCAGGTCGGTGAGCGACGGCATCGGGCCCTCGTGGCGCGCCGGCAGCTTGGAGAGGTCGACGTCGGGCAGGCCGGCCGGCTTGGCCATGCCGTGCGCGACGTCGACGCGGAACCCGTCGACGCCACGGTCGAGCCAGAAGCGCAGGATGCGCTCAAACTCGGCGGGTACCTCGGGGTTGGCCCAGTTCAGGTCGGGCTGCTCGGGAGCGAACAGGTGCAGGTACCACTGGCCGTCCGGGACTCGGCTCCAGGCCGGGCCGCCGAAAACCGAAGGCCAGTTGTTCGGGGGTGACTCGCCGCGGCCCTCTCGGAAGATGAACCGCTCGCGCTCCGGGCTGCCTGGCCCCGCCCCCAGCGCCGCCTGAAACCACACGTGCTGGTCGGAGAAGTGATTCGGGACGATGTCGACTGTGACGCGCAGCCGCCGCTCGTGTGCCGCCGCGACGAGCGCGTCGAAATCGGCGAGCGTGCCGAACATCGGGTCGACGTCGCACGGATCCGCCACGTCGTAGCCGCCGTCGGCCATTGGGGAGCGGAAGAACGGCGAGAGCCACAGCGCTTCGACGCCCAGCTCGACGAGGTAGTCCAGGCGCTCCCGAACGCCGATCAGGTCGCCGATGCCGTCGCCGTTGCCGTCGGCGAAGCTGCGCGGATAGATCTGGTAGAAGACGGTGTTGCGCCACCAGGGCTGCTCGGAAGTCACGACGGCATTGTGCCTGGCCGCGACCGCGACGCACGGATCGCCCGGATCATCCCGGCGTATTGCGCAGCGATTCGGCCGCCGACGTGAAGTACCGCCACATCGTCTCGTCGTACTCCGGGGCGAGGTCGAGCGAGTCGAGCGCCGCCCGCATGTGCCGCAACCACGCGTCGCGCGCGACGCTGCTGACGGCGAACGGCGCATGCCGCATCCGCAGCCGGGGGTGCCCGCGGGTCTGCGAATACGTCGACGGCCCGCCCCAGTATTGGATCAGGAACATGCGCAGGCGCTCGGCGGCCGGGCCCAGATCGTCCTCGGGATAGATCGCGCGAAGAACAGGGTCCGTGGCTACGCCCGCGTAGAACGTGTCGACGAGCCGGCGGAACGTCTCCTCGCCGCCGATGGCGTTGAAGAGTGAGGGAGCTTGACCGGGATGCACCCGTCCATTGTCCCGGTACGGTCTGCGGGCATGACTGAGAACCCCGGTGGCCAGCAGTTCGACCTGATCGTCATCGGCCTCGGGCCGGGTGGTGAAGAGGTCGCCGAGCGGATGGCCGAGGCGGGCTGGTCCGTGCTCGGCATCGACTCGCATCTCGTCGGCGGCGAGTGTCCGTACTACGGCTGCATCCCGTCGAAGATGGTGATCCGCGGCGCCGAGGTTCTCGCCGAGGCACGGCGGATCCCCGAACTGGCCGGCGCGGCCGAGGTCAAACCGGACTACCGCATGGTCGCCACCCGGATCCGCGACGAGGCGACCGACAACTGGGACGACACCGTCGCGGTGGAACGGCTGGAGCGCCTCGGCGGCACGTTCGCCCGTGGCAGCGGTGTGTTGGCCGGACGTGCCGACGACGGGACGATCCTGGTACGCGTCGGCGAGGACGAGCACCGGGCGAGACACGTCGTGGTTGCCGTTGGCACCGCACCCGCGATCCCGCCGATCGACGGTCTCGCCGACCTGGAACGAAGCGTGGACGGCCCGGTGTGGACGAACCGCGAGGTGCTGCAGGCCCGGCAGGCGCCGGCCAGCCTCGCCGTGCTCGGCGGCGGACCGATCGGGGTCGAGATCGGCCAGGGCCTGGCCCGGTTCGGCACGCGGGTGACCGTGATCGAGTCGACCCAGCGCATCCTGCATCCGGAGGAGCCGGAGGCCGCCGAGGTGGTTGCCGACGTGCTGCGGCGCGAGGGGATCGAGCTGCACACGGGCGTCCGGGCGACGCGCATCGCGGCCGGCGGCGACGGCGTGGAGGTGACGCTGTCCGACGGGGCCACAGTTACCGGCGAGAAGCTGCTCGTGGCGGTGGGCCGCAGGTCGAACCTCGCTGACGTCGCGCTGGACTCTCTCGGATTAGATCCCGGCGCGCGCACACTCGACGTCGACGACGGCATGCGCGTCGTCCGCGACGGCGGGCACGTCGACGGGTTGTACGCGATCGGCGACTCGACCGGCCGGGGTGCGTTCACGCACGTCGCCGTGTGGCAGGCGCGGGTGCTGATCGCGAAGCTGCTGCAGCGCGACGAACCGTTCGGCGGCTACCGGGGACTCGCCTGGGTCACGTTCACCGATCCGGAGGTCGGCCGGGTCGGGATGAGCGAGGCGCAGGCTCGCGAGCGCGGGATCGCCGTGCGCACCGGCAGCGCGCGCATCTCGTCGTCCACGCGCGGGTGGATTCACGGCCCGGGCAACGACGGCCTGGTCAAGCTCGTCGAGGACGCCGATCGCGGCGTGCTGATCGGCGCGACGGTAGTCAGCCCGTACGGCGGGGAAATCCTCGGACTGCTCACCCTCGCCGTGCACGCCGAGGTGCCGACGTCCACGCTGCGGTCGATGCACTACGTCTACCCGACGCTGCACCGTACGGTGCTCGACGCCGTGCGAGACCTGGCGTCCTAACCCGATTGCGCAACGTATGGCGGTGTCAGACCGCCATATGTTGCGCAATCGGTAGGAGCTAGGAGGACGGCGGCTCCTGCGGCTCGCCGGCCTCGATGTCCAGCCGTTCGAGGCGGTCGCGGATGCGGCGGCGCAGCTCGCGGGCCGTCCGCCACTGTTCGAGCGGGCGCACCCGCACGACCAGCCGCAGCACCGTCTCGTACCGCGTGATCGACTCGACGCCCTGGACGTCGGGCTCGCCGATGAACACCGAGGCCCACTCGTCCTCGGCGTGCATCTCATCGGCGACCTCGCGCAGGGCGGCCGACGCGGCATCGATGTCGACGGACGCCGCGATCGGCACGTCCAGCACGACCTGCGCGTAGCCCTGGCTCTTGTTGCCGACGCGCACGACCTCGCCGTTGCGGACGTACCAGACGGTGCCGTTGATGTCGCGCAGTCGCGTCGTGCGCAGGCCCACTGCTTCGACCGTGCCGGTTGCCTGCTCGAAGTCGATCACGTCGCCGACGCCGTACTGGTCCTCGAGCATCATGAACATCCCGGCCAGGAAGTCCTTGACGATGTTCTGCGCGCCGAAGCCGAGAGCCACGCCCACGATCGACGTGCCGGCCACGAGCGGCAGCAGGTTGACGTCGAGCTCGCCGAGGATCATCAGCGCGGCCAGCACGAAGATCGTGAACGACACGAAACTGCGCAGCACCGACGCGACGGTGGCCGCCCGCTGGGTACGGCGCTCGGACAGCAGGCCGGCCGATTCGAGCAGCGCGGTCGTGTCGACCTTCTCGCGCAGCGGTCTCAGCAGCCGGGGCACGG
This sequence comes from Jatrophihabitantaceae bacterium, assembly GCA_036506855.1. Classification (GTDB taxonomy): domain Bacteria; phylum Actinomycetota; class Actinomycetes; order Mycobacteriales; family Jatrophihabitantaceae; genus DASXRA01. Next base: position 335 of record DASXRA010000377.1, on the reverse strand, counting down.
TGCCGTTGCGCACCGGCCGGGTCATCCGGTTGATGAACCGGTGCAGGATCGCGCGCAAGAGCAACGCCACGATGATGATCAGCAGGATGCGGATCGGTGTCTGGATCAGCACCTTGCTGTGCTCGTGCAGGTAGTCGGGAAGCCGGGTCACCGCGCTCACGCCGGATCACCTTGCCATGCCCGTCGTCGGGACGTCGAATGTCCTGATTTGCACGTCCCGCGACGCGCCCGACCGTGGGATACGGCGAAAGTACGTGCGCAGCCGCCCGCAGTCCGGTTGACTAAGCGCGGAAGCTTGGGCTCGGAGGTGTGCCGGTGTCGGGTGCGCTAGTGCT
>DASXRA010000376.1:0-8965 GCA_036506855.1 Jatrophihabitantaceae bacterium | reverse complement strand
CTACGACGCGACGGCCATCGCCGCGATGGGCTTCGACGGCGGCAAGATGCTCGCCCGGATCGACCTGGGCGACGCCGGTTCGGTCGCGACGCTCGAATCATGCGGTCGCGCGATCAGCGAGCTCGCCGGGCGGGGCCTCATGGCGATGGTCGAGCCGTTCCTGGCGCACCGGGTCAACGACCGGGTCGTCAACGACCTGTCCGCGCCTGCCGTGCGCAAGTCGGTGGTTATTGCCGCCGGGCTCGGCGCGACCAGTGCGTACACGTGGCTCAAGCTGCCGGTCGTCGACGGCATGGACCAGGTCATGGCGGCGACGACGCTGCCCACGCTGCTACTGGGCGGCGACCCGTCCGGCGACCCGGAGCACACGTACGCGAAGTGGAAGCAGGCGCTCGAACTGCCCGGCGTGCGCGGGCTCGTCGTCGGCCGCGCGCTGCTCTACCCGCCGGACGGCGACGTCGCCGGCGCCGTCGATGCCGCGGTGTCACTCGTCCGCGCCGGGGGTGCGACATGACCGGGTGGCATCGCCCGGCGGGCTCCGCCGCGGACGACGGGTACCCGGTCGCGATCAGCCCCGAGTCGGCGGGGTGGGGCTTCTCCGGGCTGCGCATTCTCGATCTCGCGACGAGACGTTCGCGGCTGATCGACACCGGCGAGGACGAGCTGATCGTGCTACCTCTCACCGGCGCATGCACCGTCGAGGCCGGTTCCGACGGCGCCGAGCTGCGCGGGCGCGAAAGCGTCTTCAAAGAGGTGACCGACTTCGCGTACGTCTCCCGCGACGCGTCATTGACGATCTCGTCGTCCCGGGGTGGACGCTTCGCGCTGGCGTCGGCGCGCGCCCGGCGGCGGTTGCCGTTCCGGCACGTCGCCGCGAAGGAGGTACCGGTCGAGCTGCGCGGCACCGGATCCTGCTCGCGGCAGGTGAACAACCTCGGCACGCCGGACGTGCTCGACGCCGACCGGCTGATCGTCTGCGAGGTGCTCACGCCCGCGGGCAACTGGTCGTCCTATCCCCCGCACAAACACGACGAGGACCGTCCCGGCGAGGAGACCCCGCTCGAGGAGATCTACTACTTCGAGGTCGCCCGCGACGGGATGGCCTACCAGCGGGTGTACGGGCCGGGCATCGACGTGCTGGCAGAGGTGCGCAGCGGCGACGTCGTGCTGATCCCGCACGGCTGGCACGGTCCGTCGATGGCAGTGCCGGGCTATGACCTCTACTACCTCAACGTGATGGCCGGGCCGGGGTCACGCGAGTGGCTGATCAGTGACGACCCGGCGCACTCCTGGGTGCGCGGCACCTGGGCGGCGCAGCCCGTCGATCCCCGATTGCCCATGACGGAGGCACGATCATGAGGCTCACTGTCGGTCAGGCGATCGTGCGGTTCCTTGCGGCGCAGCGCAGCGAGCGCGACGGCGTCGAGCACAAGCTGTTCGAGGGATGCTTCGGCATCTTCGGCCACGGCAACGTCGCCGGCCTCGGCGAGGCGCTGCTGGAAGCCGAGCTGAGCACGCCCGGCGAGCTGCGTTACCTGCAGGCACGCAACGAGCAGGGCATGGTGCACGCTGCGTCGGCCTTCACCCGGATGCGCAACCGCCTGTCGATGCTGGCCTGCACGTCGTCCATCGGCCCGGGCGCGACGAACATGGTGACCGGCGCGGCGCTGGCCACGATCAACCGGCTGCCCGTCCTGCTGTTGCCCGGCGACGTGTTCGCTACGCGGGTGGCCAATCCCGTGCTGCAGGAACTTGAGGATCCGCGGCACGGCGACGTCAGCGTCAACGACACGCTGCGGCCGGTGTCGCGGTACTTCGACCGGATCTGGCGGCCCGAGCAGTTGCCGCCGGCTCTGCTCGCCGCGATGCGCGTGCTGACCGATCCGGCCGAGACGGGGGCGGTGACCCTGGCGCTGCCCCAGGACGTCCAGGCCCAGGCGTTCGACTGGCCGGACGCGCTGTTCGCGCCGCGAGTCTGGCATGTCGCGCGCCCGTTGCCCGAGCCGGCGGCGCTGGCCCGCGCGGTCGAGGTGCTACGTCGCGCCGAGCGGCCGCTCATCGTCGCCGGGGGCGGCGTCATCTACTCCGAGGCGACGGACGCGCTCCGCGCCTTCGCCGAGTCGGCAGGCGTGCCGGTGGCGGAAACCCAAGCGGGCAAAGGGTCTTTGCCGTACGACCACCCGCTGGCAGTCGGCGCGATCGGCGCTACCGGGACGACCGCGGCCAACGTGCTGGCCCGCGAGGCCGACGTCGTCCTCGGCATCGGCACCCGGTGGAGCGACTTCACGACGGCGTCGCGAACCGCGTTCGGCGACGCCCGGTTCGTCAACGTCAACGTCGCCTCGTTCGACGCCGCGAAGCATGCCGGCGTTGCCGTCGTCGCCGATGCGCGTGCGGCATTGGAGGCGCTCGGCGGCGCGCTCGCAGACTGGAGCACGTCGATCGAATACCGCGAGCGGGCCGCGCGCCTGGCCGAGGACTGGGACGCGACCGTCGAGCGCGCTTACCACCTGGGCAACTCGCCGTTGCCCGCGCAGTCCGAGGTGATCGGCACGGTCAACGACGAGTCCGAACCGCGCGACGTGGTCGTCTGCGCGGCCGGCTCGATGCCCGGCGACCTGCACAAGCTGTGGCGCACGCGGGACCCGAAGGGCTATCACGTCGAATACGGCTACTCGTGCATGGGCTACGAGATCGCCGGCGGCCTCGGCGCAAAGATGGCCGCCCCGGACCGCGACGTGTTCGTGCTCGTCGGCGACGGCTCGTACCTGATGATGGCGCAGGAGCTCGTGACTGCCATACAGGAAAAGGTCAAACTCATCGTCGTCGTGGTACAGAACCACGGCTTCGCCTCGATCGGACGCCTCTCCGAATCGCTCGGCTCGCAGCGCTTCGGCACCGCGTACCGGTACCGCAGCGCTGACGGCCGCCTCGACGGCGACACGCTGCCCGTCGACCTCGCCGCCAACGCCGAGAGCCTCGGCGCGGACGTCCTGCGCGTGCACACGATCGACGAGTTCCGCGACGCGCTGCGCAAGGCCAAGGCGGCCGACCACACCACCGTCGTCCACATCGAGACCGACCCGCTGGTCGACGCACCCGGCAGCGACGCGTGGTGGGACGTACCGGTCGCCGAGACGTCGACGCTCGACACCACGCGCGCCGCGCGCGCTGACTACGAAGCGCACAAGAAGGCGCAGCAGCATTACCTCCGAGGGGACGCACCATGAAGACCGTTCAGCACTGGATCGGCGGATCCGCGACATCAGGCGCATCGACGCGCACCGGTCCGGTATGGAATCCGGCGACCGGCGAGCAGCAGGCCGAGGTACTGCTCGGCGAGTCCGCCGACGTCCAGCACGCGGTGGCCGCCGCGGCGAAGGCAGGCGAGACGTGGCGCGATGCGTCGCTGTCGAAACGGACGTCCGTGCTGTTCGCGTTCCGCCAGCTCATGCACGAGCACATCGACGAGCTCGCCGCGATCGTCTCCGACGAGCACGGCAAGGTCATCTCGGACGCGCGCGGCGAGGTACAGCGCGGCCTGGAAATCGTCGAGTTCGCGTGCGGAATTCCCCAATTGCTGAAAGGGGATTACTCCGACCAGGTGTCCACCGGCGTCGACTCGTTCAGCTTCCGCCAGCCGCTGGGCGTCGTCGCCGGCATCACGCCGTTCAACTTCCCGGTGATGGTGCCGTGCTGGATGCATCCGGTCGCGATCGCCTGCGGCAACACCTTCGTGCTCAAGCCCAGCGAGCGCGACCCGTCCGCGTCGATACGCGTCGCGCAGCTGTGGCAGGAGGCCGGCCTGCCCGACGGCGTCTTCAACGTGGTGCACGGCGACAAGGTCGCGGTCGACGCGCTGCTCGACTCGCCAACCGTCGCGGCGATTTCCTTCGTCGGCTCGACGCCGATCGCCCGCTACATCCACGGCCGGGCAACCGATACGGGCAAACGGGTACAGGCACTCGGCGGCGCCAAGAACCACGCGATCGTGCTGCCCGACGCCGACCTCGACTACGCGGCCGACCAGCTCAGTGCCGCCGCCTTCGGCTCCGCCGGCCAGCGCTGCATGGCGATCTCGGCGACGGTCGCCGTCGGCGGGTCCGGCGATCCTCTCGTCGAGCGGCTCAAGGCGAGGGCGGAGACCGTACGCGTGGGTACGGGGCGCGACGAGGCGAGCGAGATGGGGCCGGTCGTCACCGCCGAGGCCCGCGACCGCATCGTCGGATACATCGGATCGGGCGAGAAGCAGGGCGCGTCGGTCGTGGTCGACGGTCGTGGCCTGGTCGTCGACGGATACGAGAAGGGTTTCTTCGTCGGGCCGACCGTCCTCGACCACGTCACCGCCGACATGGACGCGTACCGCAACGAGATCTTCGGCCCGGTGCTCTCGGTGACGCGGGTCGACACCGTCGATGAGGCGATCGCGTTCATCAATGCCAACCCGTACGGCAACGGCACGGCCATCTTCACCTCGAGCGGCGAGGCCGCGAGGCGGTTCCAGCGAGAGGTCACGGTCGGGATGATCGGCATCAACGTGCCGATCCCGGTGCCGATGGCCTACCACTCCTTCGGCGGGTGGAAGGACTCACTGTTCGGTGAGTCGCCCATCCACGGCCCGGAGGGCATCCGGTTCTACACGCGCGCCAAGGTCGTCACGGCCCGATGGCCGCACGTCGAGCAGTCAGTAGTAGCGAGTTATCACTTCCCGACCAGTACCTGAGAGGGGAACGGCATGAACAGTCGAACACGGGGGTGGCTGCTCGCTACCCTGCTCGTCCCGGTGCTCGTGTTGTTGTCGGCGTGCAGCGACCGCAACGCGGTCAACAAGGTGCACAACAAGAGCGGAGGAGGCAGCGGCGGATACGGCTACAAGATCGCCGTCGTCACGCACGGCGGCGCCGGCGACTCGTTCTGGAGCATCGTCAAGAAGGGCGTGCAGCAGGCTGGCAAGGACATGGGTGACAGCGTCAGCTATCAGAGTGACGGCGACCCGACCAAGCAGTCGCAGCTGATCGACGCCGCGGTGAACGCGAAGCCGGACGGACTCGTCGTGTCGATGGCCAACCCCGAGGCGCTCAAGGCCGCCATCGAACGCGCCGTCAAGGCTGGCATCCCGGTCATCACGATCAACTCCGGCGAGGCGCAGTCGAAGGGGTACGGCGCTCTGTCACACATCGGCTCGGACGAGACGATCGCCGGCCAGGCGGTCGGCACCGAACTGAAGGCCGAGGGCGTCAAGAACGTCATCTGCGTGGTCCAGGAGGCCGGCAACGTCGGCCTGGAGCAGCGCTGTGCCGGCGTCAAGGCGACGCTCGGCGGCACGGTCACGAACATCCAGGTCGACAACAACAATCTCCCGGGTGCGCAGTCGACAATCAAGGCAAAGCTCCAGTCCGACAAGTCGATCGACGGCGTCGTCACACTTGGTGCGCAGATCGCGTCAGTGGCCGAGACGGCGATCAGCAGTGCCGGATCGTCGGCCAAGCTGGCGACGTTCGACCTCAACGCGGATGTGGCAAAGGCCGTCGAGGACGGCAAGATCTCCTTCGCGGTCGACCAGCAGCCTTACCTGCAGGGCTATCTCTCGGTCGTGATGCTCACCCAGTACAAGGCGAACCTGAACGTGCTGGGCGGCGGGCAGCCGGTGCTCACCGGACCCAACCTGATCACCAAGGAGAACGCCGCCGCCGTCATCAAGCTCGCAGCAGGAGGCACGCGATGACTGCCACCACCGTGACGCCGGCCGACGAACGGGTCGTCGCCATCGGCCTCGTTCGCAGGTTGCTCGTCAAGCCGGAGTTCGGCGCGCTGGTCGGCGCCATCGTCATCTTCGTGTTCTTCGCCTTCCAGTCCGACGTCTTCCGCTCGATGGACGGTGCCGCCAACTGGCTCGATGTGTCATCGACACTGGGCACGATGGCCGTGCCGGTGGCCATGCTGATGATCGGCGGGCACTTCGACTTGTCGGCAGGCGTCCAGGTCGGCACCGCCGGGCTGGCCACCGGCATCATGACGACCTATTGGGGTTTGCAGCTCTACGCGTCATTGGCGATGTCGCTGGTGCTGATGCTCGCGATCGGCTTCGTGAACGGCTTCCTCGTGACGCGGACCGGGTTGCCCAGCTTCATCATCACGCTGGGCATGTTTCTCGGCCTGCAGGGCCTCAACCTGGGTTTCACCAAGCAGATCACCAACACGGTCCAGGTGAGCAACCTCGATCTCGTGCCCGGGTATCACTCCCTGAACAACATACTGGGCAGTACGGTGACAATCGGCGGCGCCAAGTTCCAGATCGCCATCATCTGGTGGGTGGCCTTCACCGTCATCGCCTCGTACCTGCTGCTCAAGACCCGGTTCGGAAACTGGATCTTCGCGACAGGGGGCGATCCGAACGCGAGCAAGAACGTCGGCGTGCGCACCAATCGCACGACGATCGCCCTGTTCATGATCACGTCGGCCGCTGCGTGGTTCGTGGGCAACACACAGATCGTCCGCTTCGGCACTATCCAGGCGCAGAGCGGAATCGGGCAGGAGCTCTACTTCATCGTCGCGGCGGTGATCGGCGGGTGCCTGCTGACCGGCGGCTACGGCTCCGCTGTCGGAGCTGCCCTCGGTGCGCTGATCTTCGGCATGACGCAGGTGGGCATCGTCAATGCCGGCTGGAACTCCGACTGGTTCAAGCTCTTCGTGGGCGTGATGCTGCTGCTCGCCGTCCTCGCCAACCAATTCGTCCGGCGCTTCGCCGAGCAGAGCAGGAGGTAGCGCCATGTCCGACCCTCAGATCACCGAGGTGACCGAATCGGCCGACGTGCCGATGCTGGAGATGCGGGACGTCACCAAGATGTTCGGCAGCGTCATCTCGCTGTTCGAGATCTCCACGACGGTTCGGGCCGGTCAGGTGACATGCGTGCTCGGCGACAACGGCGCGGGCAAGTCGACGCTGATCAAGATCCTGTCCGGCGTCCACCACGCCGACCACGGGCAACTGTTCGTCGACGGCGTCCCGGTGCGCTTCAGCACCCCTCGTGACGCGCTGGACGCGGGCATAGCGACGGTCTTCCAGGACCTCGCGATGGTGCCGCTCATGGCGATCTGGCGGAACTTCTTCCTGGGCTCGGAGCCGACGAAGGGCTGGGGACCGCTCCGGCGGTTCGACGCGGCGACCGCCAAGCGGATCACTCGCCAGGAGATGGGCGAGATGGGCATCGACATCCGCGACCCCGACCAGCCGGTGGGCACGCTGTCCGGCGGCGAAAGGCAGTCGGTGGCGATCGCCCGCGCGGTGCACTTCGGGGCGCGCCTGCTGATCCTGGACGAGCCGACGTCAGCGCTGGGCGTCAAGCAGGCGGGTGTCGTGCTGAAGTACATCGTCCAGGCGCGAGATCGCGGGCTGGGCGTCATCTTCATCACGCACAACCCGCACCACGCCTACCCGGTGGGCGATCGCTTCCTGCTGCTCAAGCGCGGCCGCAGTCTCGGCGACTTCGCCAAGTCGGAGATCTCATTGCACGAGCTGACCCGGCTGATGGCCGGCGGCGCGGAGCTCGAAGCACTCGCCCACGAGCTGGAGCGCGAACCCGGTGCGGACGCGGCGAGCGTCGGCCGGGAACTGCTCAGGGAAACGGAGACCCTGGGCTGACACCGCATGGATCGAGGTCGATCTGCTACCGCATACGGTGCAGATCGACCTCGATCCGGGGTTCAGTCAGCGGGCGATGCGATCGGCGGCCTGGCGGCGCAGGATCGACCTGATCTCGCGGGTCTCGTCCGGGTCGTGCCGGTCGAGGACGGTCTCGATCTCGAGCCGGGCGGCCGGCGTGTCGTAGGCCGAGAGTTGGCGTTCCAGCTCCTTGCGGCCGTTACGGGCATTGCGTCGGTTTGCTACTTCTGCGCGGATGGCTTGCAGGGTGCTCATTCGGGATCCTTCACTTGGTGTCATCACCCGGTTCAACTAATCGCCGGGGCACCGTGATCCCGGATGTGGGCCCAACGTGAGGCACTTCTCAGCCGTACGGCGGCGGCCGCAGGTCCAGCCGCACGTCGGTGCGCCGGCCTGACTCGAGCGCCGCCACGCAGGACTCAGCAACGGCGCTGGCCGCATACCCGTCCCAGGCGGACGCGCCGCGCGCCTCGCCGGCGACGATGCCGTCCACCCAGTCCTGCAGCTCGGCGCGGTAGGCACCGGCGAACCGGTCACGCCAGTCGCGGGCGACGCCACGCGACTCGGCACCTTGGCGCCGCAGCACGGCCGTCGCCGGTTCGTCGAGCGCGGCCGCGCCTTCCTCGCACACGAGCTCGCAGCGCACCTCGTAGCCATAGCGCGCATTGACGAAGACCTCGACGTCGATCAGCACGCCCGAAGCGGTTTCGAGCACCAGGAACTGCGGGTCTTGCGTCGGCTCGGCGACCAGCCCGGAGCGACGCGGCCGGTAGCACGACGCCGCGACGATCTCCTCGCCGAGCAGCCAGCGGCTGATGTCGATCTCGTGCACCGCCGATGCGGTGATCAGCATGTCGCTCGGCCAGCCGTCGGGCGCCCGGACGTTGCGGTGCACGCAGTGCAGCAACAGCGCCGCGCCGATCAGCCCGCCGTCGAGCGTCCGCTTGAGTTCGAGGTACCCGTCGTCGTAGCGGCGCATGAAGCCGACCGACACGAGACGGCGGCCCAGCGCGACCTCGGCGTCGACGAGGCGCAGGCAGGCGGCCGCCGTCGGCGCGAGCGGCTTCTCGCAGAGCACCGGCTTGCCGGCGTCCAGGCAGGCCAGGACGAACCGCTCGTGCGTCTCGTCGGACGACGCGATCAGGACGGCGTCGATGTCGGCGTCCTTGATCAGCGCGAGCGGATCGTCCAGCACCCGCGCGGTCGGGATCCCGGCGACGGCGGCGCTCGCGCGTTCGCGGTCGACGTCGAAGACGGCGCCGACCGTGGCGCCAGAGACCATGCCGCCGAGCAGTCGAGCGT
>DASXRA010000375.1:0-4885 GCA_036506855.1 Jatrophihabitantaceae bacterium | reverse complement strand
ATCGGCGGCGCCGCCGGGGAACGCCGCCTGACCGGCATGCGTGCGCATCGTCGCTGCCCGCTCGATCAGCAGGATGCCGGGGCCGTCGGCGAACGCGACGAGCACCGCTGACTCGCGACCGCTGCCGTCGTCCGGCGGGGTAAAACGCCCGAGGTCGGCGACCGTGGCGTCGCGGAGCGACTCGACGAGCGGACTCAGCCAGCCGGGCAGCGCGCTCATGCAGTCTCGGCCACCTGCTGCGGCGTCTTGACCAGCTTCGCTGCGGTCGCGGGGTCCGTGGGGCCCTCGCCGAACGACGGGCAGAGGCGGGCGATCGCGCACGCGCCGCAGGCCGGCTTACGGGAGTGGCAGACGCGCCGGCCGTGCCAGATCACGCGGTGCGACAGGATCGTCCAGTCCTTCTTCGGGATGAGCGCGGCGACGTCGGCCTCGACTTTCACCGGGTCGGTGTTGGCAGTCCAGCGCCAGCGGCGGGCCAACCGCCCGAAGTGCGTATCGACGGTGATGCCAGGAATGCCGAACGCGTTACCCAGCACGACGTTGGCGGTCTTGCGGCCGAATCCGGGCAGGGTCACCAGCTTGTCGAGGGACGCCGGAACCTCACCGTCGAAGCGATCGACGAGCGCCTGGCCCAGCTTCATCAACGAGCTCGTCTTGTTACGGAAGAAGCCGGTCGTGCGGATCATCTCCTCCAGCTCCGCACGGTCGGCACCCGCGTAGTCCGCTGCGGTGGGGTAGCGGCGGAAAAGGGCCGGCGTGACCTCGTTGACGCGCTTGTCCGTGCATTGCGCCGACAGGATGGTGGCCACGGAAAGTTCGAGCGGTGTCGTGAAGTCCAGCTCGGTATGCGCGTCCGGGTATAGCAGCCCGAGCTCGCGATTGATCCGCCGAGCACGGCGGGTCAGGGCAAGCGGGGATTCGTCGACTGCGGTTGCGGCGGGCACAGCGCCCAAGCCTACGAGTGACCGCCGACAGCTGGGCGTCCCAGCCGCGTTCGGGCCGCCTTGGGCGAGACGCCCACAGCACGATGCTGCACAATCGAAGGGTCATGGCCGGCCTATTGGTGGTGTTGTTCCCGCCGCTCCTGTTGGGCTTCATGCTCTTCATGGGACGCGTCGAGGAGCCGCTGAACCGGGCTGCGCCGGAGCGCGAGATCGAGGAGTTCCTCGACGAGGCCAATCCGGACGAGCTCGACGCGTTCGTCCGCGAGGGCACCGACTCCGCGCTGCGCCGCTTCCGCCAGCGGCTCGGCCTGCACCGGCTGATTCCGTCCGCATCGCGTCGCCGTCCCCAGTAGAGCGAATCGATCGCTCTTGATCACCTGCGGATCGTCTACCTTCGACGTGCGCAATCCGCAGGTGATCACGACCGATGACGAGTCCCGGCGGCGCGCGCAACTGCGTGCTGCTCCCGCCCCGCCGGCGAGACGGCGTGCCTCTAGAATCCGCACAGTGTGATCGGGCCCGGCCTGTCGGTCGCGGATCGATCGCGAGCAGCTAAGGAGCTGACGTGGACGAGGTGCTGCGCAAGGCCGGGCTCTTCCAGGGCGTGGCCCCCGAGGACGTCGAGGCGCTGGGCAACCAGTTCGAGGTCATCGAAGCGCCTCGCGGCACGACACTGTTCCAGGAGGGCGAGCCGGGCGACAGCCTCTACATCGTGCTGGAAGGCAAGGTGAAACTCGGCCGGCGCTCATCGGACGGACGCGAGAACCTGGTGGCCGTAATGGGCCCAGCCGATCAGTTCGGCGAGCTGTCGCTGTTCGACCCGGGGCCGCGCACCGCCACGGCAGTCGTCGTCACCGATGCCCGGCTGGCGCGGCTACCCAAGCAGGCGCTGCAGACGTGGGTGCAGGAGCGTCCGCAGATCGCGATCCAGTTGCTGCACGTCATCGCCCGGCGGCTGCGCCGCACGAACACCATGCTCGCCGACCTGATCTTCGTCGACGTGCCGGGCCGGGTCGCGAAGCAGTTGCTGCTGCTCGCGCAGAAGTTCGGCTCGGTCGACAGCGGCCAGCTGCGCGTCACGCACGACCTGACCCAGGAGGAGCTCGCCCAGCTCGTGGGCGCCTCGCGCGAGACCGTCAACAAGGCACTGGCCGACTTCGCATCACGCGGCTGGCTGCGCCTCGAGGGCAAGAGCGTCGTCATCCTCGACCGCGAGCGCCTGGCCCGCCGAGCGCGCTGACCCGCCGTCCGCTAAAGATCATCTCTGCCGGGCGTGCGCTCGGCTCACGCGGGACTTCGCCGGCGGAAACGCATCCCGCTACTCCGTCTCCGTCTCGCACGAGCCCCTGCCGCGTGAGTATTGACAGCTGCGACGCACGCGTCGAGTTCCGAGTGGCGCGCCGTCACGCCTAGTAGTAGCTGCTGTCTTTGGACACCAGGAGCTTGTGCTGGTAGCAGAACCAGTACGAAGCGCCGTAGTCCCCCTTGGCTCGATCGGGGGGCCCCTCGTAGTACTCGCAGGTCTGGCCGCGTGGCGGTGGCGGGAACACGTAGGACTGGTCCGACTCGGGGCCGCCGCCGAGGATCTTGTGCACGGTGGTGCGGGTCTGTCCGATGTGCACGCTGGCGTATTGGTTCGGCGTCGGGTATCCCGGCTCGGCTGGTTGCGGGAGCAGCATGAATCCGGCGAGCAGCGCCGGCGTCGTGAGAGCCGCCGCGGCGGTCCACGGCATCGGGTGCGCGAGCGGAACCGGCCGTGTGTGCGGCGGTAGCCGGACGGCCAGAACGAGCAGGCCGCCGATGAGTACCGGTCCGATGAACGCGAGCATCCCGCCGCCGATGTTCACGCCGCCCACCCCGGCGGTGACGCCACGCAACGCGAACGCGCCCAGCGCCCCCGCAGCGGCGATCAAGACGACGAAGCACCAGGCGGTCCAGCCGAACTCGCGTCGGATCTGGCGCCGCACCAAGTCAGCCATGCCGGCGACCAACACAATCGCTGCGGCGATCAGCGCGACCCGCCCCGGTGTCGCGCCGAGGTGGTACGGGCCGGCGAGGTAGTCCGGGATCGACGCCCTGGGCATCGTGGAAACGTCGCCGACCGCCCACCACGCCACCAAGGGCACCGACGCGGTCACGCCGGCCACCGCGGCCCACGCCCCAGTCCGGAGCCGATCGACTCGCGGGTCGTGGCGCCACAGATCGGGGTCGTTTCCTGCGGGGTAGCTGGGATAGTCCACGCCACACTCCCGTCCGGATCCGCGCGATCTCCTCGTCGGCACCCCACGGGTCAGGTGAAGCGTGACGCGTCGAAGTGACCGTGCCCGAAGTGTGGATCACCCATCCATGCCGCACGAGGAGTAGAAGTACTCAGAACGAACGCCCTGCCGCGCGCCGTTTCGGTTCGAGTCGCGTCGCTACCGGCCGCTCGCCCCAAGCATCGGACCGCGAACTGGTTACGTCGGCCGGGGAGGGCACGCCGGGCGGCTTACCCGCTGAGATCACCAAGGAACCGCGTGGACGGCGCGATTTCAGCGGGGGAGCGGCGCCGGCCCGACGCCAGCGTGGCGGGCGCGGAAGGTCTGGCCCTTGGCCCGGTTGCCGCACACCTGCATGTGGCACCACCGGGAGGCCCGGTTGCGGGACGCGTCGTAGTACGCCCAGCGGCAGGTATCGGACGAGCAGGCCTTGAGCCGCGTCCACACGCCCTGCGTCTGGCTGGCGTAGACAATCGCGACCAGTGCACCGAGCGCGCCGATGCCTCCCTCGCGCAGCACGTGGTACCCGACCGCACCGCCGTACGTCATCGCCGGCCGGAGCCCGGCCTGCCCGGTGATCCGGTTGAGGACGTCGACGGACGCGGCGGTGTCGACGTCCAGATTGTTGTGGGCGCTCAGCAGCGTGCGCAGCGACTCGCGCAGCTCGATCGCCGCGCGCAGGTCGGACGCGCCGAGGCTGCGGTCCGGGGCGAGCAGGTGCCAGGCGACCAGGTGCTCGGCGAGCTCGGACGGGCCGGCGAGCGCGTCCGTACCCGCCTCGATATCGAGCGTGTTGACGAATGCGCGCACGGCCTCGAGCCGCCCCGGGGCGCCACGACTAGGGAGTTCGGCCATGTCAGGCAGGGTAACGCGCCGCAACCGCCGAAACGTGTTGACCGGTCCGGACCAACTGGCCAAACTCTAACGATGGTTACCCGACGAGTAGGGCTACTGGGTGTTCCGACGAGTGTCGGCGCGTTCGCGCCGGGGCAGGAGGACGCGCCGCCGGCACTGCGCGCGGCCGGCCTGATCGAAGGCCTGCTCGCTGCCGGCATCGGCGTCGACGACCTGGGCGATCTGGAGCGCCGCAGGTGGACGCCCGACCCGTCCAGCCCGGCGGCGCAGAACGTCGCCGCCGTCGCCGAGGTAAGCAAGCTGACGGCCGATCGGGTCGGCGAGGTGTTCGACCCGGATCGGGTGCTTCTCGTGCTCGGCGGCGACTGCTCGATCGAGTTCGGCGTGGTCGCCGGGCATGCGGCCCAGCCCGGCCGGGTCGGGCTGCTCTACGTCGACCTGCACGCCGACCTCAACACCCCGACGACCGCCATCGACGGCGCGCTGGACTGGATGGTCGTCTCGCATCTCCTCGGGGCGCCGGGCACGTTGCCGAGCGTCATCGCCCCATTGCTCGTCCCGCAACAGGTCCGCTACTTCGGCCTGGACCAGAACCGGCTGACGCCGGGTGAGCGTGACCTACTCGCCGAGCTCGGCATCCCGTACACGTCGGCGAAGCGCATAGCTCGCGACCCGATCGCCGAGGCGCGCCTGGCCCGCGACCACATGGCCGACTTCGATCACCTGCTCGTCCACTTCGACGTCGATCTCATCGACTTCAACGACCTACCGCTGTCCGAGAACGCCGGGCGCGCTCAGGGCCTGCCGGCCGACGTCGTGATGCTCGCC
>DASXRA010000374.1:0-2914 GCA_036506855.1 Jatrophihabitantaceae bacterium | reverse complement strand
CCGCCGAGCGCCGCCGACCATTTGCTGTTCTCCGCGATTGCCGAACGCCCCGAGCAGACCGACCAGTTCTTCGGCGTGCTCGGCGGATCCGTGCCGGTTCGCAGGTTCTTCGCGCCGGGCAACCTGATCCGGCTGGTCGGGGCGCGCGGCTTCGCCAAGCTGTCGCGTTCGCAGATGCGCCCGGCGCGGCCGCGTCCGGCGCCGGCGCTGACCGTCGCGGCTTAGGTCGGCTCGACCTCGGTCCAACTGCCGCCCGATCGCACCACGGCGTCCAGGACAAGCTGGACGTTCAGCGCCTCGGCGAAGGACGGGCGCGGGTCCGTGCCCGTGGCGATCGCATCGATGAAGTCACGCGCCTGGTTGGTGAACGCGTGCTCGTAGCCGAGCAAATGGCCCGGTGGCCACCATGCGCCGACGTACGGATGATCCGGCTCGGTCGCCAGGATCCGGGCGAAACCCCGTTCGGCACTCGGCCGGGACAGGTCGTAGTACTCGAGCTCGTTGAGGCGTTCGAGGTCGAAGGCGAGCGAACCGGCCGAGCCGTTGATCTCGACGCGCAGCGCGTTCTTGCGCCCGGTTGCCAGCCGCGTCGCCTCGAAGGTCGCCAGCGCTCCCCCGGACAGCCGCGCGACGAACAGCCCGGCATCGTCGACAGTTACCGGCCCGGATCCCGTGCCGTCGAGCAGTGGGCGCTCGCGGATGAACGTCTCGGTCAGCCCGCTCACGCCGGTGATCCGCTGCTCGGTCAGGTACTGGACCATGTCGACGATGTGCGAGGCGATGTCGCCCATCGCGCCCAATCCGGCGCGTTCGGCCTGCATCCGCCAGGTCAGCGGCGCGGCCGGATCGACCAGCCAGTCCTGCAGGTAGACCGCGCGCACGTGCCGGATCTCGCCCACCTTGCCGTCGGCGACCATCCGCGCCATGAGCGCGACGGCCGGCACCCGGCGATACGAGTAGCCGCACATGCTGCGCACGTCCGCCGCGCCGGCGGCGTCCGTCATCGCACGTGCCTCGTCGACGGTGTTCGCGAGCGGCTTCTCGCACAGCACGTGCTTGCCCGCCCGCAGCGCGGCGATCGCGATCTCGGCGTGGCTGTCGCCCGGCGTGCAGATGTCGATCACGTCGATGTCGTCGCGCTCGATCAGCGCGTGCCAGTCGGTCTCGTACGACTGCCAGCCGAGCTTCTGTGCGGCCGCGGCCGTCCGCTGCTCGTCGTGGCCGCAGACCGCGGTCATTTGCGCGACAAGCGGCAGGTCGAAGAACGGGTTGACGACCCGCCATGCCTGCGAATGCGCTCTACCCATGAAGGCATGGCCGACCATGCCGATCCGCAGGTCGGTCATAGCGCGCGGGCAGCCTCGACGGCCCAGTAGGTGAGGATGATCGACGCGCCGGCGCGCCGGATGGAGGTGAGCGTCTCGGCGATCGCCCGCTCGCGGTCCAGCCAGCCACGCTCGGCCGCTGCCTCCACCATCGCGTACTCGCCGCTGATCTGGTAAGCCGCGACGGGAACGGGGGACGCGTCGGCGACGGCGCCCAATACGTCGAGGTATGGAAGGGCCGGCTTGACCATGACGATGTCGGCGCCCTCGGCGACATCGAGCGCGACCTCGGCGAGCGCCTCCCGCGTCGTTCGCGCGTAGTCCTGCTGGTAGGTCCTGCGGTCACCCTGCAGTGACGAATTGACGGCTTCGCGGAACGGTCCGTAGAACGCCGACGCGTACTTGACGGCATAGCCGAGGATGCCGACGTTTGGTCGGCCGGCGTCGTCAAGCGCTGCCCGGACGGCGCCGACCTGGCCATCCATCATGCCGCTCGTACCCAACAAATGGGCACCCGCTTCGGCCTGAGCTTTTGCCATGTCTGCGTAACGCTCGAGGGTCGCGTCGTTGTCGACGTTGCCGCGCTCGTCCAGGACGCCGCAATGGCCGTGGTCGGTGAACTCGTCCAGGCACAGGTCGGCCATCAACACGGTGCTGTCGCCGAGCTCGTCACGCAGGCGGCGCAGCGCCGTATTGAGCACCCCCGATGGGTCGTCCGCGCCGCTGCCGCGCGCGTCCTTGCTCGCCGGGATGCCGAACAGCATCAGCCCGCCGACACCGGCCTCGACGGCCTCGACCGCCGCCTTGCGGAGCGACTCCTGCGTGTGCTGGACGACGCCCGGCATGCTCGCAATCGGAACCGGCTCGGCGATGGCCTCGCGCACGAACATGGGAAGGACGAGGTCGGACGGACGCAGCGACACGTCCGAGACCAGGCGGCGTAGAGCGGCCGTGGACCGCAGGCGGCGCGGCCGCGAGACCGGGAAGCGCGGCAGGGTGGGCAAGGCGTTCACGGCGCCCGAGCCTACGCCGCGTGGCCTCGCCGCCCGGTTTTGGCCGTTCGGACCGCTCATGGCGGCTGCCGCGGCCAAAAGCGGATCAGGCGAGGAGGCTCACGTCGTCAACCCAGAACCCGGTGGGCAGCTTCGTCCCGTTGGTCGCCGCGAACGCGAGCGTGACGGTCTGCCCGGCGTACGCGGCCAGGCTGGCGCTCGTCGAGAACCACGAGCCGGCCGGGCTGCCGTCACTGAGCGTCGCGACGGTCGTGCCGTTGACCTGCACGCGCAGGAAGTCGAACGAGTGCGTGGTCTCCTGCTTGGTGAGGAACGTCCAGAAGCTCAGCCGCCCGGACGTCCCGGACAGCAGCGTCACCCGCTGGCTGACCGAGTCGGCGCATCCGTTCACCCCGCATAGCGCGACCGAGTGCGTGCCCGAGTGCGCCCGGGTCGTGGTGACGGCTGCCGCGCCCGAGGGTGTCCACCCCGTCAACCCGCTCTCGAAGCCGCCGTTCGCGACCCGCTCGGAGCCGCCGCCGGCGCCCGACGAGCCGCCGACGAGTCACTCGGTGGCGTTGAGCGCCAGCGTGGCAT
>DASXRA010000373.1:0-13409 GCA_036506855.1 Jatrophihabitantaceae bacterium | reverse complement strand
AGCGTGTCCTTGCCGTCGGGCCCGCCGAGGATGTCCTTGAGCAGCTCGACGAGGTGCATCTCCCCGTTGTCGGTGCTCGCGTAACCCGGGTGCTCGTTCTCCTCGCCGACCGGCTTGACGAACGACACCGCCGGCAGCGTGCCGGCCTGCGCAGCTGCGACGAAGTCCGTCTCGTCCTTGAGGTGCGCTCGGCCGGGCATCCCGGGGGCGTAGTTCTGGAAGTAGTTGAACGGCTGGTGGTGGTACTGGAACAGCGGGTCCGGGTGCCCGGCGTTGGCGTCGTTCCACCCGCCGGCGAACCAGTTCCACGAGATGTTCTTGGCTGACAGTTCGTCGCCGATGTTCGTCTCGTAGAACGGCTTGCTGGGATCGACGTCGTTGATGCCGGGCAGCACGTTCGATCCGCCCGCGCTCGGCTGCCAGGACGGCTGCATCGTGTTCACCGCGTAGTTGCCGCAGGCGAAGCCGGCGACCGTGCTCGGCTGCCCGCAGGCCTGGGTCAGTGGGCCGTCGACGTACGTGATGGCGGGATCCGGCTTGTAGAGCGGATAGCCGCTGTTCGGGAATCCGGCCGCGTCCAACACGCTGTTCTTGCCCGCAGGGACGGGTAACTGCGAGGTGTCCCACTGCGGTGCCTGAGCCGCGATGAGGTACTGGTGGTTGAGGAACGATCCGCCGAACGCCCCCTGGAAGAAGTTGTCGGCGATCACGTAGTTCGGCGCGCCGGCGCCGTGCAGGTACTCGTACACCGGCAGCTGCGTCGTGTCGTAGTAGCCCATCGTCAGGCCGGCGGCGTCACTGCCGGTGGCGTAACGGTCCTGTTTTCCGCCGTCGAGCTGGTACTGCTCCTGGTAGAAGCGGTGCACGATGTCGCGGGTGCATCCGCCCGGCAGGCCCTGCGGGTCGCCGTTCTCGACGCCGTTCGCCGCGAACCTGGTGGGCGGCGCGCACGTCTTGTCCGGTGGGTTGACGTAGTCGTTGATCGAGAACGGCGCGCTGGAGTCGAAGTGGCTGTCGAACGCGGTGCCGCGCGGCGATGTCGCGGAGCACTCGACGGACTGCAGGCCGGGGTGGGTCGTCCCGTCCAACCAGGTGACCGTCGACGTGGTCGTCACGAGGTTCGCGTCGTTCTGCAGCAGGCAGTTGATCGGCGCGCCTGACTGGTCGACCTGCGTGGTGCCCGCCTCGGCATCGGGCAGGCCGTCGACCTTCTGGCGACCCACCTTGCCCCACAGCCCGTACAGGTTGTCGAAGCTGTGGTTCTCCTCGTAGATCACGACCAGATGCTTGTAGTTCCCGAGCGAGCCGTGCGACGGCGACGCACCGACCGCATTGCTCACCAACCCGACGGCACCGACGACGGCGACGGCACTTGCCGCGGCTATTACGGCCCTGTGTCGCATGCGGACTGCTCCCCTCAGCTGACTACCTCGACGGCCCGAACGCTAGCCAAGACGCGTTCGTTACGCACGCGGACCACGTGACCAGCCGGTGAACGGTGCGCGAACACGCCGACGCATCCTGGCCGCTCAGCTGGGGCCCGGGGCTCATTTCAGGATCCCCTGCAGCAGAGTGCCGAACAGCAGGTTGCGTGCTTTCTTGGGTGACCAACGGTGCCGAGAGCGCAGATGCAGGTATGTCCACGCGACCGCGTTGAACATGACGTCGGCCAGGTCGGCGTCCTTCGAGGTTCCGCGCAGCTGGCCCGCCGCCCGGGCGTCACGGATCGGCGCGATGAAGGGATCGAGGAATCCCACCGGCACGTGTCCCAGCTCGAACGCCTTGTGGAACATCTCGTCCGAGACGGACAGCACGTCAGCGTGCGCGTCGATGATGTCGCAGAGTGCACCCATCGTGCGTTCGAGGCGCTCACGTGGACTACCGGACGCCGTCAATATCGGGAGCATCGCGTCGCGGTAGTCCTCGGCGAGCTTGCGGAGCAGTCCGTTGAGCAGCGACTCGCGGGTGACTCCGTTGCGCCACAGCGTCACTCGGCCGCGGCCTGCGCGCTCGGCAACCCGGTCCAGGGTCAGCGCGTCCCATCCCGTTTCGGCAAGCACGTCGACCGTCGCCCGGTACAGATCATCGTCCACGGCCGAACAATACACAGTTCATCGATGACTCATTGACTTTCCATCTTTGAAACGCATATGTTTCACAGCGAGCCCAGCCAATGAATTGTGACGGGAGCTGATCCGGCATGAAACTTCCCTTCGCCGAACCACTGACGGTCATCGCGCCCGGCCCGCGCGTCGTTCCGGAGCCACCGCGCCGAGGTGATCCGGGCGGCGAGCCGTGTGGCATCTGCGACCAGGACGAAGGCATCTGGTCCGATGAGAACTGGGTGCTGCACAACCCGGCGAGCGCGAGCCTGCCGGGCACCCTGTGGCTCGCCTCGCGCCTGCACGTCGACTCGTTCAAGGACCTGCCGGCCGAGCTGGCCGCGGACTTCGGGCGGGTCGCCGCCCTCGTCGAGCGCGCCGTCCTCTCGCTGGGCGACATCGCGCGCGTCCACGTGTACCGCTGGGGTGACGGCGCGGCTCACTTCCACGTGTGGTTCATGCCGCGGCCCCTCGGCATGCTCGAGGCGATGCGATTCGCCCTCCCGGTCTGGGAGGACAACCTGCCGCAGGCCAGCGCGGCCGACCTCGAGCAGGCAGGTCGCGCCGTCGCCACCGCACTCGCGTCGGACGCGGCTCTCGCCGCAGTCGGCGCGTCCCGCGAGGGACGGTGACGTGAACCGGTTTCACCGCAGGCTCTGCGGCTCCGATCGCTGGGCCGCCCACATGGAATCGAACCTGTTGCCCCGCACGCTCGCCGACCTCGACCTCGGCGACGACGTGCTGGAAGTCGGCCCCGGCTACGGCGCGGCGACGCGAGCGCTGGCCGGCGCCGTCGCGAGGTTGACCGCGCTGGAGATCGACCGCGCTCTCGCCGACCGGCTGCGCACGCGCTTTGCCGCACAGCTCGGCGAGGGGCTGTCGATCGTCGACGGGGACGGCACGGATATGCCTTTCGACGCCGGCAGGTTCAGCGCCGTCGCGTGCTTTACGATGCTGCACCACGTGCCGTCACGTGATGCGCAGGATCGGATGTTCGCCGAATGCGCGCGGGTGCTGCGACCGGGCGGCGTGTTCGCCGGCCGCGATCTCACCGACGACTTCCGCTCGCGGCTGATCCACATCGGCGACACGTACGCCCCGGTCGCGGTTGCCGATCTGGCCGACCGGTTCGCCGCCGCCGGTTTCCGCTCGGCCGATGTGAGCGACCTCGGCGGTGCCGTGCGGTTCGCGGCCTACCGGTAGCTGCTGACCCGAATGCCCTAGTATGCGTCACGCATACTAGCTTCTGGCACGAGGGATGGTTCCGATGCGTGCGCTGATCGTCGACCCGGCCGCTGCGTCCAGGCTGCGCCTCGGCGAGGCACCCGACCCGGTTGCCGGGCCGGCGCAGCTGCTGATGCAGGTGCGGCATTCCTCGCTCAACTCAGCAGAGCTGTTCTTCGCCGCGCGCTCAGAACCCGGGACGGTGCTGGGGTTCGACGCGGCAGGTGTCGTCGTCGCAGCGGCGAGCGACGGTAGCGGTCCGGCAGTCGGCAGCCGGGTCGTGTCGTTCGGCTCCGGCGGCGGCTGGGCCGAGCAGCGCGCCGTCGACGTGATCGACGTGGCCGTGGTTCCCGACGTCGTCGACCTGGCCGTCGCGGCGACGCTCCCGGTCGCGGCGGGCACTGCCCTACGCGCGCTGTGGCAGGCAGGCCCGACGGCCGGGCGCCGGGTGCTGGTGACCGGCGCATCCGGCGGAGTCGGCTCGTTCGCGGTGCAGCTCGCTGCGCTCGGGGGCGCGTACGTGATCGCCTCGGTCGGCTCGGCGGCCAGCGGCGCAGGCCTGGACGAGCTCGGCGCCGACGAGGTGGTCATCGGACTGGATGCGATCACCGAGCCGGTCGACGTGGTTGTCGACCAGGTCGGCGGCGCGCAGCTCGCCGCCGCGTACGCGATGCTGGCGCCCGGCGGAAGCCTGCAGAGCGTCGGCTGGGCCGCAGGCGAGGCCGCGGTGTTGCCGCCCGGGTCAACGCTCGGCAGCCCCGTGCCGAAGTCGATCAGCGGCGTCTACAACGGCTCGGGCCTCATCGACCGCCGCGAGCAACTCGACGCGCTGCTGGGCCTCGTCGCGCGCGGCAAGCTGACTGCCGCGGTGGGCTGGCGGGGCTCGTGGGAGCGAATCGACGAGGCCGCCGGAGCCCTCACCGCCAGGCGCCTTCGGGGCAAGGCGGTCCTGGACGTGGCCGGCTGACGCCACGACGCAGGAGCAGACTGCCGGCATGCCACTAGCGCTGCATCACGTCGTGATCGACGCACACGACCTGCCGCGACTGGCTCGGTTCTGGGCGCAGGCGCTGGGCTGGCAGATCCTCTCCGAGCGTGAGCGCGAAGTCGTCATCGGCCCGGACCTGTCCGCATCGGTCGGCATCTGCTTCATGCCGAGCGCGGACGGCAAGGTGGTCAAGAACCGCGTCCATCTGGATCTGACTGCGGCAGCCGAGGAGCGGAACGCGGAGATCGAGCGGCTGGTCTCGCTCGGCGCGTGCCGGGTCGACATCGGCCAGACCGGCAACGAGTCGTGGACGGTGCTGGCCGATCCCGAGGGGAACGAATTCTGCGTGATCCGCCCGAAGACCACGCTCGTCGAGTAGCGGCTATGGCCGCGGCGCGGCGCGCTGCCCGGCGATGCTGGGCAGGCCGTCGTGCCCGCCGGCGTGAAACGTCTCGAGGGTGAGTTCGGCGATCCTGCCGTCGGTTATCCGGGCGATGTAGTGCCCGTGCACGGTCCACAGGTCGCCGCCTTGCGCCTCGGGCAGCCAGTGGTGCGCCACGACGTGCGTCTCGGCGCGGCCGTCCGAGACGACGACCGGCCCGGTCTGGTGCATGGTGGCGGCGAGCCCTGACGCGAACTCCGTCCAGCGCGAGATGAGCTCGTCGGCGGGGAGCTTCTCCGGTTCGCCACCCCACAGCGACGTGTAGTCCGTGGCCACCTCGTCGGCGAAGGAGTCGCGGGCCGTCACCCAGTCGAGCCGGTCGATCGCGTGCAACATGCGGGTGATCACGTCGGCTTCGCTCACATCGTCCTCCGAAGATGTTGATCGGCAACGTCGACGAGATTAGGCCACGGCGAGCATGCACGGTTCGCGACCTCCGCGAGTCAGAAGAGGTGGCGAAGACGCATGCGCAGTGGGCGGCCGTCCGGGTCGTAGATCGTGCGGTACAGCGGTTGAGCCCACACGAGCGTGTGGCGCGGCAGCGACGACTGCACGTACGGCCGCAGCCGTCCCGGCGGCCGCTCGCCGCGCCGTCCGGCGTCGTGCCAGGCCTGTAGCCGCTGCGCGCTGTGCGCGAACTGCTCGAACGCGGACCCCGGATCGATCAGGTCGGCGTCCTCGCCGTCGGGGCGATCGAGGTGCTCGCGAGCAAGCTGCAGGCGCAGCTCCCGCGCGAACCGCCGCGCGCCGTCGCCGAAGTGATCGACGCCGCGCGGCTCGCGCTCGTCGTGCTGTTCGTCGAGCACGGCACAGGACAGCTCGGAGTCGTGGGTCCACGACCGCCGGTTGACGTTGTCCGACCCGATCGCAGCCCACACGTCGTCGACGACACAAGCCTTTGCGTGTACGTACACCGGCGTGCCCTCGTGGTTCTCGACGCCGTACACCGCGATCCGGTCACCGCCGGCGGTCCGCACCAGACGCAATGCCTCTTCGCGACCGACCAGGTTCGCCGGCAGGGCCCAGCGCCCGTCCTGGTCCGGGCAGTGCGGGATCACCACGATGAGCCGCAGCTGCGGATTCGCGCCGAGTGCGTCGGCAATGCAGCGCACCACCGGGCCGGCCCAGAAGTACTGGTCCTCGATGTAGATCAGACTGCGAGCTCGGGCGAAGACCTTCTGATAGGCGCGCGCCACGCTTCGCTCGCCGTGCCGAGCGAACGGATAGCCCCTCAGCCGGGCGGGGTAGGTGCGCAGCACCTGGACGGTCTGCGTTCCACACGGCCGTGGGTCCGGCAGTTGTGCCGGCAGCGGACCGGGCTTCTCGTCCTCGTGCCGCATGGCGTCGATGATCCGATCCACCGGATTGTGCGACAGTGCCGCTCGATCGTCCCACCGCTCCCGGAACGTCGCCTCCAGGTCACCGACCGCCGGCCCGCGCACCGCGAGCTGAACGTCGTGCCACGGCGGCCGGTCTCCGTAGACCGCGGCCATCGGCTGGCGCTGCGGGTCGCCGTCGTGTGCCGCGTCGTCGTTGCGGCTGTGGCACAGGTCGATGCCACCCTCGAACGCCATGTCGAGCTCCGGGCGGCCGGGATGGCGCAGCACCACGAGCTTCTGGTGATGCGAGCCGCCAGGACGAACCCGCATGTCGCGCAAGCACTCACCGCCCGCCGCCTCGATCTCCTCGCCGAGGTGCCGGTTCTCCGCTTCGCTGAAACCGAACCGGTCGAGATGCGAGCGCCAGACCAGGCCTTTGACGACCACCCCGCGCTCCGCCGCCGAGCACAGCACCTTCTCGACCTCGGTGCCCGGACCGGACAGCCGCTCGTCAGGGTCGCCGCGCCAATCGGTGAACATCAGCACGTCGCCGCTGCGCATCTGCTGAACGCAGCGCAGCAACTCGGCGAAGTAGGTCGCGCCGTGCACCAACGGCCGTACCTCGTTGCCGGACGTCCACGGCACATCATCGTGGCGGCGGTCGATCCCCGTGTCCGGATTACCTCGTTCGCCCGCGCTGAGCAGCCAGTCGGTATCAATCACGTCTGAGGTGTACCCATTCGCGGCCGGCGTTAGCCGATCACGCGGTTGGGGTAGGACTCCGGCGCCCGAACCCAACTGCTGAGGTGGTCAACGATGAGCGCAACGGTCTCTGCGCGGCAGGCCGCCCACAGCGATGCCATGAGCGTGCTCGCCCGATGGGGACTGGCCGCGCGCGCCGCGATCTACCTGCTCATCGGCGTCCTCGCCATCGCGCTCGCGACCGGTTCGCGTCGCGGCGAGACCGATCAGCGTGGCGCGATGCAGGAACTGACCCGGCACACCGGTGGCACGGCTCTGGTCTGGGTTATCGGCATCGGACTCGCGGGTTATGCCCTGTGGCGGTTGAGCGAGGCGGCGTTCGGGGTCGTCGGCGAGGGCAGGAAGGCCGGCCCACGGGTGCAGTCGTTCGCACGAGCGGTCATCTATGCGTTCTTCGCCGTCACCGCCTTCAAGATCGTGAGCCACGCCACGAGCAGCCAGGCGGGCCAGCAGGAGTTGTGGACGGCCAAGGCGATGCAGCACTCCGGTGGACGATGGGCCGTCGGCATCGTCGGCGCGATCGTCGTCGTGTGCGGTCTCGTGCTGGCGTGGGAAGGCGTGCGGCGGAAGTTCGAGAAGTACCTCGACATGGGCCGCATGACCTCGACGGTCCGCGCGGTCGTCGAATTGCTCGGCGTCGTCGGGACGGTCGCCCGCGGCATCGTCTTCGCGCTGGCCGGCGTGTTCATCATCTCGGCCGCCGTCAACTACGACCCGAAGAAGGCCGGGGGCCTCGACCGCGCGCTGCGCGAACTGGCCGACACGTCTGCCGGGCCGTGGCTGCTCGTCGTGGCCGCCGTCGGACTGATCATGTTCGGCGTCTACGGCTTCGCCGAGGCGAAGTGGCGGAGGACGACCTGACATGCGAACCGCGCAGCGCACTTACGTCGCAGCCACCGCGCGTCGCAGCACAGGGGCGCAGGCGCGCGGCGTCGTCGTTCGGCTGCTCGTCGCCGCGCTCGTCCTCTGGGGCGTGCTCTGCGGCGTCGGGTACCTGCTGACACACCCGCTGCACCACACCGCGTTCGAGCGGCGCGACGCCTGGGCGAACCGCTGGCTGGCCGGCCACCGCGACGCCACATGGAACACGGTGACGCACTGGCTCACCTACCTCGCCGAGACGATGACGGTGATCGGGATCGGGCTGGTGTTCTTCGTCGGCCTGCGGCTCGCGCTCGGCCGCTGGCGTGAGTCGATGTTCCTCGCGGCGGCGCTTGCCGGTGAGGTGACGATCTTCGTAGCCACGACGCTGGTGATCGACCGGAACCGCCCGCCTGTGCCGCATCTCGACGACTCGCCGCCGACGTCCAGCTTCCCGTCCGGCCACACCGCCGCGGCCATCGCGCTGTACGGCGCGCTGGCGATCATCGCGTTGCGAGTCAGCGGCCGGGCGTGGTTGCGAACGCTTGCGGTGATCGTCGCTGTCGCGTTGCCGGTCTGTGTCGCGCTCGCCCGCCTCTACCGGGGCATGCATTTCCCGACCGACGTTCTAGGGGGAGCCTTGCTCGGAATCGCGTGGCTGGTGGTCACCTGGGTGGTGATCTTGCGAGGCAGGCGCGCCGAGCGCCGGGACGCGGCGCCATGAGGCTGGCCGTCGTGTGCAATCCCGCCACGGTGGACGACCCGGAGAGCCTGCGCATCGAGCTCAAGCGGCGCGACGCGAGATCGGGACTCATCTGGCTCGAGACCACCGAGGAGGATCCCGGCGCCGGACAGACGCGGCAGGCTGTCGACGCGGGCGCGGAGCTCGTGCTCGTGTGCGGCGGCGACGGGACGGTGGCCGCGTGCGCCGGCGTGCTTGCGGGCACCGGGGTGCCGATGGCGCTGGTGCCGACCGGCACCGGGAACCTGCTGGCCCGCAACCTCGATCTCCCGCTGGACGTGCCACCGGCGCTCGACCGGGCTTTCAGCGGACGTCGGCGCACGATCGATCTGCTGGACGCCGACGGCAGGCGCTTCGCCGTCATGGCCGGGCTCGGCTTCGACGCCGCGTTGATCCGCGACACCGGCGAGCAGGCCAAGAAACGTCACGGCTGGGTCGCATACGTCGCCGGTGGCCTGCGCGCCCTGCGGAACACCCCGCGCGCCCGGTACGAGGTGC
This sequence comes from Jatrophihabitantaceae bacterium, assembly GCA_036506855.1. Classification (GTDB taxonomy): domain Bacteria; phylum Actinomycetota; class Actinomycetes; order Mycobacteriales; family Jatrophihabitantaceae; genus DASXRA01. The sequence goes on along the minus strand of DASXRA010000373.1, from coordinate 4,471 downwards.
GGGTCGACCAGCGCCCGGTCCATCGGGTGCGCGCGCTCGGCGTGCTGGTCGGCAACGTCGGGACGTTGCAGGGCGGGATCGCCGTCCTGCCCGGGGCCGACCCGTCAGACGGCCTGCTCGACGTGATCGTGCTGGCACCACGCGGCTGGCGTGACGTGCTGGTGCTGGCCTGGCGGATCCTGCGGCGCCGTCCGAACGAGGGGCCGCAAGCCCAAATCTCGCGGGGTCGGCGCGTCGAGATCCGCTCGGATCGTGCAGTGCCGGTCCAGTTCGACGGCGACTATGCCGGCGAGCAGGAAGGGTTGACCGTGACGGTGCTGCCCGGCGCAGTGGCGGTATGCGGCGCGTCCTAGGGCCGGCGCCGCAGCCGGTCGCGAAACGCCCTTCCGTCCGGGTCGTACATGAACCGGTACACCGGGACGGCCCACGGCCGATGCCGGCGCGGCAGGCGTTCCGGCGAATGGGGGCGCAGCCGGCCCGGAGGACGCGGCCCGCGCTGGTCGCCGTCGTACCAGCGCTGCAGGTCACCGGCTCGCGCTCGCATGAACGCGTAACCCGACGCCGGCTCGACGACGTCGGCCGCGCCGTCCGCGTCGAGGTCGAGATGCTCGCGCCACAACCGCAGCCGGAGTTCCCGTGCGAATACCCGTGCTCGGTCGCCGAGCCCCGCGGGATCGCGCGGCTCGCGCTCGTCGGTCGTCGCGTCGAGTACCGCGCAGGACAGCTCGCTGTCGTGTGTCCACGATCGGCGGTTCAGGTTGTCCGAGCCGATCATGGCCCAGACGTCGTCGACGACCACCACCTTGGCGTGCACGTACACCGGCGTGCCCGCGTCGTTCTCGATGTCGTAGATCGCGAATCGGTCGCCGCCGGCCGCCCGGCACACCTTGATCGCCTGCTCGCGTCCCACCAGGCTCGGCCAGCGCGCGGCGCCCTCCTTGTCCGGGTAGCGCGGGACGACGGCGATCACGTGCAGGTCGGGATTGCCGCGCAGCGCCGAGGCCAGCAGCTTCGCGACGAACGGCGCCCAGAGGTACTGGTCCTCGATGTAGATGAGCCGGCGGGCGCGGGCGAAGGCTTTCCGGTAGGCGTAGGCGATGCTGCGTTCGCCGAGCGGAGCGAACGGGTACCGGCGCAGGCGGGCCGGATACGTCCGCAGTACCTGTACCGCGTGCGGGCCCGCCGGCCGCGGCTCGGGCGCAGGCTCGGGCAGGTCTCGTCCGACCAGTCTGCCGGCGTGATACGCCCGGTCGATCAGCATCCGCACCGGGCTGGACAGATCCAAGACGGTGCTGCCGTACCACCGTTCGTGGAAGGTGTGTTCGAGGTCGGCGACAGCCGGCCCCCGCACCGCGGCCTGCACGTCGTGCCACGGTGGGTTCTTGCCGTAGCCACCGGGGAAATCCATCGCCTGCGGGTCGCCGGCATGCCGTGCGTCGTCGTTGCGAGAGCGGCCGAGATCGATCCCGCCAAAGAACGCGACGTCGTGATGGGGACGGCCGGGGGAGCGCACGACCACGAGCTTCTGGTGGTGCGAACCGGCCCGCCGCGTGCGCGAATCCAACAGCACCTCACCGCCGGCGTCGGACAGCTCCCGTGCCAGCTCGGCGTTCTTGCCCTCGCTCTGGTCGAGCCAGCTCGGCTGCGAGCGCCAGATCAGGCCGAAGACGAGTACGTCTCGCCTGGCAATCTCGCCGAGGACCTCGCCGACCGACGTCCCCGGTCCGGCGAGAAGTTCCTCGGTGTCACCCCGGAAATCGGTGAAGTAGACCTGGTCGTGCGCTTGCGTGCGGCACAGCACCTCGTAGAGGCGGGCGAAGTAGTCCGCGCCGTCGACGAGTGGCTCGACGAGATTGCCCGATGTCCAGCCACGGATGTCCGAAGCCGGGTTGCGCCGCTCGGCGTCGCTGAGAAACCAGGCGCCGATACTGGGATCGTCCTGGTGCGGCACGGCGGCCAGTCTGGTCTGATCGCCGCGGCCCGTCCAGGCTGCGAAGGAAGCGGCTATGCCTGAGCAACCGAGCGTGCGCGAGGAGCGACGAGCAGGGCTGCGTTTCGGCGCCCACGCGGTGCTGGCGTTCGTGGCTGTCGGGCTTGTCGCGGTGCCTTTCGCGATCCTGCTCCTGCTCGTCACGGCGAAGTCCGACCCGATGCTCCACCTCGACCACGACACTGCCGACTCGCTGAATTCCTTCGCTCTCGGGCACCCGGCCTTCACCTCGGCGATGAAGGCGATCAGTCGAGTCGGATCACCGACGGCGTGGTGGATCGTCCTGGCACCGGTCTTCGCGTGGCTGGTCTACCGGCGGCTGCCGCGGCTGGCCGCTTTCGTGGCCGTGACGGCATTGGGCAGCTCGCTGCTGAACAGCCTGATCAAGGCGACGGTCGACCGGGCGCGTCCGCACCTGCCCGATCCGGTCGCGGCCGCGCACGGAACGTCGTTCCCGAGCGGGCACACCCAAGCGGCCACCGTAGGGTGCGGGATCCTCGTGCTGATCTTCCTGCCGGTCGTGCGCCGCGGCCTTCGGCCCTGGCTGTACGCGGGCGCAGCGCTGGTCGTCGCGCTGATCGGATTCTCGCGGATCGCGCTGGGTGTGCATTACGTCTCTGACGTCCTGGGCGCACTCGTGATCGGCACCGCCTGGCTGCTCGCGATGACGGCCGCCTTCTCAGCATGGCGACGCGAGGAACACAAGCCGCCCGTGCAGCGCGGAGAGGGGCTCGAACCCGAACAGCGGCAGCGCCTGCGTCCCGGCGCCACGGAGTCCACCCCGCCGGAGTGAGTATGCCGTGCTCAGCACGGCCCTATCGGATGATCTGTTCGGGGTCCTCACCCGTCTCGGTCATACGCGCCGCAACATCGCGCAGCTTGACATGAGCGCGTTGCGAGACGATGACGAGCCGCTCGAAGGCATCGTCCGCGCTGAGGCGATGCCGCTCCATGAGGATCCCGACTGCCTGGCCGATAACCTGCCTGCTGCCGATGGCCCGACGCAGGTTGTGCACCTGGTCGGCGTGAGCGATTGCGATCGCGGCGCGGCTCGCAAAGACGGGAGCGACGAGCTCGCCGGCGGGGCTGAACGCACGTCGTCTGCTCGAATAGAGGCTGAGCACTCCTACCGCTCCTCGGATCGCTGGTAGCTCGCAGACGAGCATGCTGCGGATGCCCGCATCGACGGCACGGGCGGCGAACGCCGGCCAGCGTGGCTCCGCGCTCAGGTCGTCGATTCGTATGGTTTCGTGGACGCCGCTGATGTAAAGCGCTGGGCCGTCACCTAGCTCCTGTTGAGCCCTGTCACATGTTGCGGCGACGGCGCTGGTTGACGCGGACGTCTCGATGCTGGCTCCGCGGCGCAGCAACGACACGGCTGCATGCTCGGCGCCGGGCACAAGGCGAACCGCCAACTGGACGACTCGCAAGAGTTGCTCACTCGATGACGTGTCCTCGGTCAGCTGCTCGGCAAGGTCCGCGCGCGCCAACGAGAGCAGGCTGCGCAGTGTCGCCGGGGTCGGGGTGTCACTACGTGGAGACTCGTCGCCGCGAACTTGATCTTCAATCGTCGTTATGGCGCTGGCCATGCGGGTGAGCTCTGCAGGGCTCGGCACCGAACCGCTCGCAGCCCATGCCGAGAGCCGCGCGCGGCAAAGGGCCAGTTCGGCAAGAAGCTCGGCCCTGCCGACCTGGGTGGTCATTGCATCGCCTGCTCGGCAACCAGTGGGCGCGACAACGGCGTCGCAGTGCTGTGCGGAGTTCGGCAGATGCGTGTCGCGGTCCTCGCCGCCCCCCCGTGGCGGCGAGAACCGCGACCTGGATGGACGCTCACTCCTTGAGGGCGTCCTTGATCTTCTCGCCGGCCTGCTTGAGGTCGCTCATGGCGCATCTCCTCCGGTGGCGTGACGTCCCATCAGCTGGGCATCATCGGATTGGCGATTTGACGAACGATGCGGTCGGCTCGGTCCACCGGGCCACGTCAGCCAGTGGTCGGCGTCGACGCCGAGCTGCAGCGCGCTGTGCAGGCCGGCGCTGCGCAGCCGGTGCGCGTCGGTGCTGCCCAGTCCGGTGACGATCAACTCGCCGCCGATCGGGCCGAGGACTGCCGCGGCGCGGTTGAGCACGCCGACACACGCCGGCGAGACGTGTGACAGCCCGTGTCCGTCGACGATCAGGTGCTTGTGCCCGGTGCGGATCAGGGCGGCGAGTTCCGAGCCGAGATCGGCGACGGTCTGCTCGGTGAGGTCGCCTGACAGGCGGATCTCGGCGATCGGCGGGCGGACATTGACATCGCAGAACAGCACGCTCGTGCCTCGAACCGGCGCGGCGCCCGGCAGGTTCGCGACCGACCGTCGACTGGCCTTCTTTGCCCCGGCCCCGAGGTCGGGCGCCGCCCCCGATTCGGCTTCCGTCATCCGCGCAAACTTACACCGTAAGTTCGAGACTTACAACGTAAACTCAGGAGCGTGGCGGATCTGT
>DASXRA010000372.1:0-1738 GCA_036506855.1 Jatrophihabitantaceae bacterium | reverse complement strand
GGCCCACCTGCAACACCTGCCCGCGCCGAACCGCGACGCGCGCCGTGACGCGCTGGCCGCTCAGGTAGGTACCGTGGGTGCTGCCGGCGTCCTCGACCGTGACCAGGCGGCCGTCGTTGCGCACGATCGCGTGGCGCCGCGAGACGGTGCCGTCGCCGACGACCTGCACGGCGCAGAAGCTCTCGCGCCCGATCAATGTCTCAGAGCCGGCGAGCGGGTAGCGGCCCGGCTGGGCCGGCCCGCCGACGACGCTGAGCGCGCCCCAGGCCCCGGCGGGCAGCGGCAGCGGCGGGCCGACTTGCGTGCGCGCTGGCGCAGCAGTGGGTGGCGTGTAGACCGGCGCGGCGGGTCTGACGGCGGGCCGGCGCGCCACACGGATGAGCACAAAGATCAGCAGAGCGATCAGCAGCGTCGTGACGCAGGCGCCGGCGCCGAGGATCAGCGGCCAGTTGGCGCCCGAGGCGCGCGGGGCGGGTGGGCTGATTGGAGCAGCGGCTGGCGCGCGTGTCGGCGCCTGGGCGCGCGGCTCGGTCGCCTCCGGTTCGGTCGCCACGGGTTCAGTCGCCTCCGGCTCGGCGGTCGCGGTCGGCTCGGTCACCGCGACCTGCCCGCCCAGCGCCGCACAGGCGTCGATCCGCCCGGCGCCGAGGAAGCCCTTCGCGACCAGCCGCCGGTTCTGCTTCGCGATGCTCGCGGCGTGCTCTTTGATCGCCGTCGCCACTTGCCGGGCATCCCAATCGGGGTGCGCCGAAAACAGCAGCGCGGCCATCGCCGAGACCATCGGCGTCGCCTGAGATGTGCCGCTCATGTAGTCGTAGTCCTGCTCGAAGCGTTCGTCGCTCGGCACCGCAGCGCTGGTCCGGTATACCTCGTAGGTCGGCATCGTCGAAAGGATGTGTACGCCCGGCGCGGCGATACCGATCCAGGCGCCGGAGTTCGAGAAATCGGCCTTGACGTCGTCCTCATCGGTCGCGGCGACGACCAGCGCATCGGGGTTGTTTTCGCCGACGATCGCGTTCGGCAGCGGCACGAAGTCGTTGCCGGCCGCTACGATGACCAGTGCGCCCTTATCCTGCGCATAGCGAATGGCCGAGATGACCTGATCGGACTCGGTGTCGGCGCCGATCGTCAGCGTCGCGCCGAGGCTCAGGTTGATCACCTTCGCGCCCTTGTCGGCGGCGTAGCGCACCCCACGGGCGATCGCCCGATCCGAGCCGAAGCCCTTGGCGTTCATCACCCGCACTGGCAGGATCATCACCCCCGGCGCCAGCCCCACGCCGCCCTGGTTGTTGTTGAGCGTCGCTGCGACGATCCCCGCGACGTTGGTGCCGTGACCGTTCTCGTCGCTTGGATCGTCGTCGTTGCCCACGAAGTCGCGGCCGTCGTCGCGTAGTCGATCCACCAGGTCGGGGTGCTTCATGTCCACGCCGCTATCGACGATCGCGACGGTGACATCGGCGCTGCCGGTGGTATGCTGCCAGGCGCAGGTCGCGCCGACGCGCTGGAGCGCCCACTCTTTATCGAAGAACGGGTCGTTCGGGTCGCCGACGCCCTGCGTTCCGACGACCGACGACCGATGACCGATGACCGACGATGAGCCGGAGTCGTTCGGAGCCACCGCGTTTTGCGTCAGCGCGAGGGCGGGCGCGACGAGCAGGGTGGCGAGCAGGATGAGCAGAATGCTGAGGTGTTTCATGTTTGATGAGTTGTCAGTTGTCAGTTGTCAGTTGCAGGTCAC
>DASXRA010000371.1:0-3278 GCA_036506855.1 Jatrophihabitantaceae bacterium | reverse complement strand
ACCGCGGCACGTAGCGCCCGGCGCTCGTCGTCCTCGACAAAGCTCATGGCCTGCTCCTCTCGACAACTGCCAATACGCTGCCCACGTCGACCTGTTGTCCTGCTGCCACGGGCAATTCGGCGACGATGCCCGCTGACGGCGCGTTGACGGCGTGCTCCATCTTCATCGCCTCGAGCCACAGCAGCGGCTGGCCCCTTTCGACGTGATCGCCCACTGCTACTGCCACGCGCGCGACCGAGCCAGGCGTCGGCGCGAGCAGCGACCCGGCAGCGACGTGCGCGGTCGCATCGGGGAACCGCTCCATCGGGGCGAGCGCCACCGGCCCGAGCGGCGAGTCGACAGACACCAGGCCGGGGTAGGCGGCTATCGCGAAGCGGCGGCGGACCCCTGCGACGTCGAGGTCCACTTGGGTCGGCGTCGCGGTGATCAACCGTACGTCGGGGTACTGATCGGCGCGCAGACCGTCGCGGGTGAGCCGGTACTCGACTACCCGGCCGTCGTACTTCTTGCGCTGCGGTGCCGACGCGACGTTGCGCCAACCACTCGGCACCTCGGCGAGGACGCGTGCACCGGCCCGGTTCGCGGCGGCGTCGGCCAGGGCGGCCGCGAGGGCGGAGACCGCTTGCGCCTGTGGGTCGGCGAGCGGGTCGGTCAGCGCGTACCGGTCGAGGAAGCCGGTGTCGGTGTCGCCGGCCAGGAATGCCGGATGCCGGAGCACGCGGACGAGCAGGTCGCGGTTGGTGCACAGCCCGTGGATCTCGGCCTGCGCCAGCGCGGTGGCGAGTCGCCGCGCCGCGTCGGCGCGCGTCGACGCTGAGGCGATGACCTTGGCCAGCATCGCGTCGTAGAACGGGGTCACCTCTCCCGCGCCGCTCGAATCGATCCGTACTCCGGCGTATGGCGCCGGCGTGAACTCGGCCAGGACGCCCGGCACCGACAGCCGATGGAGCGTCCCGGTCTGCGGCTGCCAGTCGGCGGCGGGGTCCTCCGCGTACAGGCGCGCCTCGACGGCGTGCCCGGCAGCGGCGGGGGGGCGCTCGGGTAGCGCGGCGCCGCCGGCGATCTCGAGTTGCAGGCGGACCAGATCGACACTGGTGATGCCTTCGGTGACCGGATGCTCGACCTGCAGCCGGGTGTTCATCTCCAGGAAGTAGAAGCGCCCGGACTCGTCCGCGAGAAACTCGACAGTGCCGGCACCGACGTAGTCGATCGTGCTCGCCGCCGCGCGGGCCGCCTCGAACAGCGCGGCGCGCATGCCAGGCACCCGCTCGACCAGTGGCGACGGCGCCTCCTCGACGACTTTCTGGTGCCGCCGCTGGATCGAGCACTCGCGCTCGCCAAGCGTCCATACCGTGCCGTATTGATCGGCCATGACCTGGACCTCGACGTGGTGCCCGGCCTCGACGTAGCGCTCGCAGAAGACAGTCGGGTCACCGAACGCCGAGGCTGCCTCGGACTGCGCCGCGGCGACCTGGGCCGCCAGGTCGTCGAGTGCGCGGACGACGCGCATGCCACGCCCGCCACCACCGGCAGACGCCTTGACGAGCACGGGCAGGTCGTCGGCGGTGAGCGTCTCGGGATCGAGCTCGTCCAGAACGGGCACACCGGCCGACGCCATCAGCTTCTTCGCTTCGATCTTGGAGCCCATCGAGTCGATCGCTTCGGGCGACGGACCGATCCAGACCAGCCCGGCGTCGGTCACCGCTCGCGCGAAAGCGGCGCTCTCGGCCAGGAATCCGTACCCGGGATGGACGGCGTCGGCGCCGGCTCGGCGGGCAGCGTCGACGAGCAGGTCGGCGCGCAGGTAGGTGTCGGCGGGCGAGTTGCCGGGCAGGTGGACGCCGGCGTCGGCCTCGGCGACGTGCGGCGAGGCGGCGTCCGCGTCGGAGTAGACGGCGACGGTCGCGATGCCGAGGTCGCGGCAGGTGCGAAAGACCCGGCGCGCGATCTCGCCCCGGTTTGCCACCAGCACGGACGTGATCACGCCGCCCTCCTCGGAGTGCGGTCCGGTTTTGGCCGCCCGGCGTCATATAGACACCTGGGCGGCCAAAACCGGATGCGGCCCGCGATCACAGGCGGAACACCCCGTAGTGCCTCGTCCCGCTCACCGGCGCGCTGTGGATGGCCGACAGGCACATCCCGACGACGGTGCGCGTGTCGCGCGGGTCGATCACCCCGTCGTCGTAGAGCCGCCCGGACAGGAACATCGGCAAGGACTCGGCCTCGATCTGGCTCTCGACGGCCCGCCGCATCGCGGCATCGGCGTCCTCGTCGTACGGGTTGCCACGTGCCGCCGCCGACGCACGAGCCACGATCGAGAGCACGCCCGCCAGCTGCGCCGGCCCCATCACCGCGGACCTGGCGCTCGGCCACGCGAACAGGAACCGCGGGTCGTACGCGCGCCCGCACATGCCGTAGTGCCCGGCGCCGTACGACGCGCCCATCAGGATCGAGATGTGCGGCACCGTCGAGTTCGACACGGCATTGATCATCAGTGCGCCGTGCTTGATGATGCCCGCTTGCTCGTACTCCTTGCCCACCATGTAACCGGTTGTGTTGTGCAGGAACAGCAAGGACGTGTCGGTCTGGTTCGCGAGCTGGATGAATTGGGTGGCCTTCTGCGACTCGGCGCTGAACAACACGCCCTGCGCGTTGGCCAGGATCCCTACCGGGTAGCCGTGTACACGCGCCCAGCCGGTGACCAATGACGATCCATACAGCGGCTTGAACTCGTCGAAGTCGCTCGCGTCGACGATCCGGGCGATGACCTCGCGCGGGTCGAACGGTGTCTTCAGGTCTGGGGGGACGATGCCGAGCAGGTCCTCGTCGCTGAGCAGCGGCGACCGTACCTCGGGGTACGGTGCCGGCCCGAGCTTGCGCCAGTTCAGTCGGGCGACGATGCGGCGGCCGATGCGGATCGCGTCGTGCTCGTCGGCGGCAAAGTAGTCGGCCAGCCCGGACGTGCGGGCGTGCATCTCGGCGCCGCCGAGCGACTCCTCGTCCGCCTCCTCGCCGGTCGCCATCTTGACCAACGGTGGCCCGCCGAGGAATACCTTCGACCGCTCCTTGATCATCACGACGTGATCGGACATGCCGGGCAGGTACGCACCTCCAGCGGTCGAGTTGCCGAACACCAGGGCGATCGTCGGGATACCGGCGGCTGACAACCTGGTGAGGTCGCGGAAGCCTCGCCCGCCGGGGATGAAGATCTCCTTCTGGGTAGGCAGATCTGCGCCACCGGACTCGACCAGCCCGATCAGCGGCAGCCGGTTCTGCAA
>DASXRA010000370.1:0-4009 GCA_036506855.1 Jatrophihabitantaceae bacterium | reverse complement strand
ATCTAGACAGTTCCGCGTCACGCGTGGCACGGCCTCGCCCTGAGGAGGAAGTTCGAGTGCTCAGTGGGGGAGCCATGTTCCGCCGGGTAGCAGCCAGGCGATGGTTTCTCGTGTGCGTGGCAGGAGCCGTGGTGGCGGCGGCGGGCGCATCCGTCGCGGTCGCTCTGGGGGGCGATCGCGCGCCCGACGTCGCGCCACGCACGACTGCCGCCGGTCCGGTCGCGCACATCGAGGCGTTGCCGATGCCGGCGAAGTGCGCGTCGTGGGGCTGCACGAAGGCGGGCACCACGGACCTCGGCGCCGGCTATGCGGTGACCTTGTGGCATGCGGGCAAGGACGGCGATTTCCGGGCCAAGCCCGTCGTCGAGCTGACCCACGAGGGCGTGGCCGTGCAGTGGTGGCTCTGGCCGCGCGGCCACGGCTGGGACGCGGCGATCGAGTGCAGCGTCCGGGCACCCGAACCCAACTGCATGCTGAGCGCCGGTGACGGCGTGCACTCCGGCGCGGCCCAGCTGCTGATCTTGCGGCACGGCCGGCTGGACGCACCGCCGCGAGCCTCGGTGATCGCTGACCTGCCGACACTGACCGTCCGCGATCTCGACGCCGACGGCTACCTCGACGTAGTGGCGATCGACAGCGACTACACGCCCAACTTCGCGCAGGGGCACCTGTTCTGGAACACGTTCCGCTTCGCCGGCGGCCAGTTGATGTCGACCGGTTGTGCCGCCAGGACGTCTCCGACCGAGCCGGCGCCGGCTCATCCACTGGACGGGATCTGCCCCAAGCGGTGAGCGCCGAGGCCGCGCCGGTCGGGCTACTGCGGATTGACCACCAGCGCGCTGCCGCCGCCGGAGCGCACCGGCTCCGCGGCGGCCTGGAACTGCCCGTCCGGCAGGAAGTCGATGCCCGTGGCATTGCCGATGTACTGGTCGTGCGGCAGTACCGGCCCGGTCTGCAGGGTGAACTTCTCGCCGTACTGGGACGTCAGTTGCTGGGCGAGCGCGCTGTTGTAGAAGTCCGGCTCGGCGGCGGTCGTCGCCCCGTTGCGCTGGCTGGCGCGCGGCGCGGCGATCGAGTCGGGCAGCGACATGCCGAAGTCGACGTGGTTGAGCAGGATCTGCAGCACCGTCGTGATGATCGTGGCGCCGCCCGGCGAGCCGATCGTGAACGCGGGCGCACCGGAACGCAGCGCGATCGTCGGGCTCATGCTCGAACGCGGCCGCTTGCCGGGCGCCGGAAGGTTGGGGTCGTGCGTCGTCGGCGTGGCCGGCGCGAAGTTGAAGTCGGTCATCTCGTTGTTGAGCAGGAATCCCCGGCCCGGCACCGTGATGCCGCTGCCGGCGAGCTGCTCGATCGTGTTGGTGTAGCTGACGACGTTGCCCCACTTGTCAGCGACGACGAGGTGGTTGGTCTGGGTGCCCTCATGCACCGGGTTGGCGGCAGCAGCCGTCGAACCGCACGGCGTGTAGGGCGGGAACGGGTTGCCCGGCGCGACGGGCGACGTCAGCGCCGTACTGCCGATCAGGCAGCGGCGCGTCGCGGCGAAGGCCGGGTCGAGCAGTCCCTGCTGGGGCACCGGCTCGTAGTCGGCGTCGCCGATGTAGGCGTTGCGGTCGGCGAAGGCCAGCCGCGTCGACTCGAGGTACTGGAACAGCGCCTGCGCCCGCGGCTCGGCCGGCAGGTCCCATCCGGACAAGATGTTCATCGCCTCGCCGGTGGTCAGCCCACCGCTGGACGGCGGGGCCATGCCGTAGACGTCCAGCCCGCGGTAGGTCACGTGCGTCGGCGCGCGCTGCGGAGCCGTGTAGTTCGCGACGTCGGCGGCGGTCATGATGCCGGGACGCACCGTGAAGGACGTCCCGGGCCAGACCGGCGGGTGCTGCACGGTGTCGGCGATCTGCGCGCCGAGCGGGCCGTCGTACAGGTAACCCGCGCCGTGCGTGGCGAGGTCGGTGTAGGTGCGCGCCAGGTCCGGATTCCGCAGCGTCGAGCCGACCGGCAGCGGATCGCCGTTCGGTGTGAGGAACAGGTCGCGGCTGCTGGTGAACGCCTGCAGGTCGAGCAGCGCCACGCGCTCCTGCTGCACGAAGTCGGGCGTGATCGTGAACCCGCGCCGGGCGACCGTGACCGCCGGCTGCAGGTCGGTAGCGAAGTCGCGCACGCCGTAGTCGTGCACCGCCTTCGCCCAGGTCGCGACCATGCCCGGGACGCCGACCGACAGGCCCGAGTGGCGGGCCTCCTCGAACGCGAACGGCTTGCCCGTCGACGGGTTGATGAACAGCTGCGTCGAGCAGGCGGCCGGGCACTTCTCCCGTCCGTCGATCGTCACGACCTGATGCGTCTTGGCCAGGTAGATGACCATGAACCCGCCGCCACCCGGACCGGCGACGAACGGCTCCGTGACGCCCAGCGTGCTCGCGACGGCGACCGCGGCGTCGACCGCATTGCCGCCTGCGCGGAGCGTCGCGATGCCGGCCTTGCTGGCGTTGAACTCCGCGGACGCGACGGCACCGCCCGTCCCTGTGGCGACGGGTTGCTTGACGTACTGCGGCCCCGCGTTCGCGGACGGTGCGCCGAGAGCGGCGACGAGCACACAGGCAGCGGCTGTAGAAGTGAGCGGACGAGCACGCATGGAACACCCCAAAATGTGAGTACGCCAGGCTTTCAGCCCTACTCGGCTGATGTCAGGCTGTCAATGAACCGAACGAAGTGGCTCCGCGTGGCAACCTCACGGGCCGCTCGGGCGACTAGATGACGTGACTTCAGCGTTGAAGGGGGCTGGCGGACGGGTGACACGCAGCGGTCCGGCGCCCGCACAGATGTCCGCAGTCGATTTCGACGCGCTGTACGTGGCCCAGTGGCGTCCGATGGTGCGACTGGCGGTGCTGCTCGTCGACGACCTGCACACCGCCGAGGACGTCGTGCAGGACGCGTTCGTCGCGCTGCACCGCCGCAGTGGTGCGCTGCGCGACCCGCAAGCCGCGACCGCCTACGTCCGCGCCTCGGTGGTGAACCTGGCGCGGTCGGTGATCCGGCACCGGCAGGTCGTCCGCAAGCACCTGAAGGTCGCCGAGCCGGAGCACGTCGACGGCCCCGACTTCCACGCGCTGCTCTCCGCCGAGCATCGCGAGGCGCTTGCCGCACTGCGCCAGTTGCCGCTACGGCAGCAGGAGGTGCTGATCCTCCGGTACTGGTCCGGCCTGTCCGAACTGGAGATCGCGGCCACGTTGGGCATCTCGGCCGGCTCGGTGAAGTCGTCCGCCAGCCGCGGCATGGCAACCCTGCACAAGACCCTAGGAGGTATGCGATGAACCGCGACGTCGACAAGCTGCTCGCCGAGGCGCTCCACACCGCCGCCTCCGCGGCCGTCCGCGACGACCGCCGCCCGCCGATGTTCGAGCCGGACCGCGGTCGGCCCACCCGGCCGGCCCGTCGGCGCCACGCATGGTTGGCCCCGCTGCTGACGGCCGCCGCGGTCGCGGCAGTCGTCGCCACCAGCCTGACGGTCGCGAGCCGGCTGAGCGGGCACAGTGCGAAGCCCGGCGCGCTGCTCCCCACGAAGCTGTCGACCGGCACGCATGCGACGCAGCCGGCCACGCACGCCCCGCAGTCGTCGGCCGGCAGCTCCGCGCCCCCGGGACCGACGACGGCGGTGCATGTGAGCTTGTTCCAGGGTGACGGGCAGACCTACGGCGTCGGGATGCCGCTGATCGCGCAGTTCTCGAGGAAGGTCACCGACGCGCATGCGTTCGACCGGGCCGTGACTGTGCGGGTGAACGGCAAGCCGGCCAACGGCGCCTGGTTTTGGGTCAATTCGAATTCGGGCTACGCGATGGAGGCCCACTACCGGCTGCAGGACTACTGGCCGGCGCACTCGAAGATCGAGATGGACATGCCGCTCAAGGGGATCAGCGCGGGTCCCGGGCTGGCGTTCGACGACAGCCTGACGCTTCAGCTGAACATCGGCCCGTCGCACATCTCGACGGTGAACGGCGCGAAGGAGAAAATG